>DASURJ010000673.1:0-2842 GCA_036280115.1 Gemmatimonadaceae bacterium | reverse complement strand
TGGCGATGTCGTATGGGTTCGAGGGCGACTGCGAGAACGTGGTGAAGTACGAGGAGATGGTCGTCGATTACTGGAAAACGCGCGAGGCCGCCGAGCCTCAGAACGCGTTTTACCAGCAGGGTGAGATGGCCAACGAGGCGGCGCGCGTGTGTCTCGACGCGGGTGACGTCGACACTGCCGAGCGGATGTACCGGCGCGGGTCCGAGCTGGGCAACCGCGAGCCGGAGCCGCGGACTCACCCGCGTAGCCTCTGGGACTACCGGCTGCACCATGCGCTTGGCCGCATCGCCGCCCGGCGCGGAAATGCCCGGGAGGCGCAGTTCCACGTGCAAGCCGCCCGACGCGCGCTCGACGCCGACACGGCCATGGCGCGCCAGCAGGAACGTTTCTTTCCGTACCTGGTGGGCTACGTCGCGCTGTACACCAACGACCTCGCAACCGCGGAGCGCGAGCTCTCGCGTGCCGTGACGATGCAGGGAAACAACCGCGATCCCTTCATGCACGCGCTGCTGGGCATGACGTACGAGCGGATGAACCAGCCGGCGAGGGCGCGGGAGCAGTATCAGCGGGCGTACGATCTCGCCACGGGGCACAACCCGCCGGCGGTGTTCACGCGGCCGTTCGCCCGGAAGAAGCTGGGGATCGCGACGCCTTAGCGCCTCACCTTCGCCGAATCATCTCCGCGGGAATCGGGTTGTCGCGCCGCTCCGAGTCCCAGAAGATCGACACGACCCACCAGCGCCTGCCGTCGTTGAAGAGCTGGATCGAGTTGATCCCGCGCGCGAATGGAGTCGTGTCGGCCGCCGTGCGTCTGCTGTCGTAGGCGCTGAACACGTGCGCGATGTTGCCGAACTGCTCGGTGCGCCGCCCGATCTCGCGCTCGAAGAAGCCGCCGTTCTCCAGTTGCGGGCCGATGTTGGTCGCGTACTCGTCGGGCGAAATCACGCGAATCACGCGGGTGCTGTCCGGGCGGCGGCCGGTGGGTACAAGCCGGGCGCCAGGCGTGAACAGTGAGCGGAACCGGTCCCAGTCCCGTTTCTGTCCCGCGGGACCGGAAATCACGTCGTACAGCGCGGCGATGATTGCGTCGATGGACGCAACGTCCTGCGGGCGCGCCGCGGCCGCGCTGGCCGCCGCGCCCTGGCCGGGCGCTGCACCGACCACCCGCCGCGTGTAGGCGACGCCGTCCGGAGTGCCGCCCGCGGCAAGGTGGCCGATCACGCTGCGCGAGGCGACGTCGACGATGGCCACTCGTGCTTCCCGGCTCAACGACTGGAACGCATGACGTCCGTCGGGGGTGATGACGATTCCCTGTGGCGCGCCACCCGGAAACGCGATCCTGCCGAGCTCCCGCCGCGACGCCCGGTCGAGAAAGCGCAGCTGTTCGTTGCGGAGATCGGGGAGGAGCACCGTGCGCCCGTCCGGTGCGTAATGGATCCGGTACGGCCAGCCGAAGCCTTCCGCGGCGGTGGTCACCTGTCCGTTCGCCACCTCGACGACACTCACGCGGCCCGTGGCGTTGCTCCCCACCCAGACCTCACGGCCGTCCGGCGTGACGTTGATCGCCTCCGGCTGCTCCGGCACCGACCAGCTCCGCGTCGATTGTCCGGTGCGGAGATCGAACTCGGTCACCGTGTTGCTGCCGATGTTGCCCGTGTACGCCAGGTCGCCGCTCCCGGTGACCGCGACCATGTGGGAGCCACGCGCCTGCGTCGGGATGGCCCGGCGGACGGTGCCCTGTGGGATGCTCACCGTCACGATGTTGCCGGTCGTCTCGCTGGTGACGACCACCAGGCTGTCCCCGGGAAGGAAGGCGATGCCGTGCGGACGCGTGTACTGGCCGAGGTCGATGGTTCGCGCGATGCGCAGCGCCGGGACGTCGATCACCGTGAGGGTGTGGCCATGCTGCTGCGCGCCGTAGTCCGTCACGACCGCCCACCGGCCGTCGCCCGACAGCACGACTTCATGGGGTCCGCTGCCCGTTGGGAGCGTCGCGAGCGTGCGCCCGCTGGCGACGTCGATGATCGTTGCAGTCGAAGGTCCCTTGTTCGTGACGACGAGAGTGCCGGACAGCCCGGGAACCTGAGCGCCGGCAGAGCCGGATGCCGCGACCGCGGCAGCGAGGAGGAGTCGGATGTGCATGGCACAAGCTTACCGGTGGTGCGGCGCCCGGGCGAGATGAGGCTGCCGCGGAGGTGACGAGCAGGCAGATTTCGTGGATGAGCGTGGACGACCTGCGGGTTTCCGGTGTCGCGACCGCGTACCGGCTCTTCGATGTGGGGTACGAGATCGATCTCGAACGCGTCGGCGCCCTTCTCGGCGCGGACACGCGCGGCCGGAGCGTCCCCGCCCGCGCAGAGGGGCGCGCGTTCGAGATCCGCCAGCCGCCACTCTCGGCGACGCTCGGCGAGCGCGAGCTGCGCGTGGACGGCCACGTGTACAGAGCCGCGTTTCGCGCCCACTTCTTCGATTTCGGCGTCTGCTCCCTGCGGTTCGTGGTCGCGGCGCCTTCTCCGTGCCGCTGGTCGGAGTTCATAACGTTCGGCACCGCGCTCGACGCGAGCGCCGGTCTTGCCGCGTTGTTCCAGGGAGAGCTCGAGGCCCTCCTGGCGCGCGTGCGGCCGGCCATCGGCCGTCCGCGCGTGGCCCCCGTCGTCGAAGACTACCTCGTGTTCCGCCTGTACTCGGTGGAGCGTGGCGGCGCGCCGGTGCCGGCATCCGACGCGTTGACGGACGACCACCTCGTTCCCCTGCTGCTGGGCGAACAGCGGACGCTGGCGGCCAACGCTCGCCGCGAGCTTCTGGGCAACCGGTTCTCCTACTACGCCGACGACCTGGCGGT
>DASURJ010000672.1:0-4208 GCA_036280115.1 Gemmatimonadaceae bacterium | reverse complement strand
CCATCAACCCCCGGAAACGCCCGTCCCATCGCGTCTTGCCCCACTCCACATCTCCCGTTCCGCCCGCTTGCCGAACGCCGGCCGCGCGTTCCCGCCAGCGCCGGTCGGGACTGGGCTGGACACGACGATCCGGCGCCTTCCTCGCACTCTCCCTGACAACTCTCGCCTGCCAGGGAGTCCCGCCGGCACTCGGGCCCGACCGCCCATCCGCTCGCGCGAATGCCGACGCACTCTTCGACGGCCTCGCCAGACGCTTCGATCGCGTCCAGCGCGCCCCGAAATTCCAGGAAGGACGTGGCAAGCTCGGACGATACGCCCTCTCCCCATCGCGCCTGATCGGCGACACGTCCATCTGGACCACGAGCTCGCCGGCCGATAGTACGCGCGTCCTCTCGCTCCTCGGGACGCACACACCCACCGGCTACCGCTTCACCCCGCAGCCGACCGTTCCGATTCCCGCGGCGACAGGCGACTCGCGCCACGTCATTCGCCTGCGGCGGCGTGGCGAGTCGACCTACGAGTGGCAGACCTTCGTCGACCACGCGATCGGCTCGATACGCGCGCGGGACGTAGCCGCCGCGACCACCGCATGGCTCGCCGCCCCCGAGCGCCTACACTGCTGCGCCGTTCGCGTCCCGAACGACGTGCTCTTCCCACGCACCACCCGTGTGCTCGGCGAGCTGTTCTCGCTCGACTCCGTTCGCGCGACGCCCATGCAGGACGGCAGCAGCTCCGTCGTCGTGCGCTTTCGAATGCACCCCGACCTGCTCGCCAAGACGCGACCGAACTTCGCGAAGTATCTCGAGAAGTACGTGACGCCCGCGCGGTTCCACGCCGCCATTCGGGACGGGCAGGGCAATACCTGGTTCGATGCGACGGGCGGCGAGAACAGCTTCTCTGTGGCGTATCGGTCGCGCGATGGCCGGCTCCTCGCCCTCACCGATCCAGCGCGACCGCTTCCCGACTCGGCGCAGCTCGCGATCGACTTCTCCGCGAAGTTCATGATCTTCCGCGTCGGCGTCGAGAACCTCGTCGGCGACTTCGTGTCGGTGCGGTCCGAGAACGAACGCGGGTGGTCGATGCGGTTTCGTCGGGAGCCCGAATGGCATTTCCCGCTCGCCGTCAATCATCTCATTCGGACGTCGCTGCGGCACCCGTTCACGGGCGACGGCATCGGTTTTCGCGTGACGGTGCGGGACTCGCCCGGTGGGCAATCGATGCTGTCGCGCCAGTCGAACGTCTCGGTTCAGGAGAGCGCGATCGTGCGGTGGCTTGGCGGACTGGGGGGCTCGGCCATGAGCGACTTCGCTGGCCGCGCCGAAGCCGAGGAGAACAGGTACCTCTACGAGGTGCTTTCGGCACTGCGAGCCGATTTCGTCGCGGCTCTGGGCGGGGGCGAGTGAGCGCGACGCAGCGTCCGTAGCGGGGAAAAGAAAAAGCGCCGCGATCGAATGATCGCAGCGCTTGCGTCGCGTCGGCTGTTGCCGCCGGGACTTGCCACGCACGCCGTCATTGGAACTCTCCGTCCTACCGAGCGGCGGCGGGCAACTTTCCCGTGGCGAAAACTATGCCGTGTAACGCGACTTCTCTATGGAGCTGAGGGGAGTCGAACCCCTGACCTCTGCAGTGCGATTGCAGCGCTCTCCCAACTGAGCTACAGCCCCTCGTACCCGGGAGTGCGCCGACCGTTTCCACCCGTCGCACCGGGCCGGTAACGAAGCAGCCCCGCTGTGGGCGGGGCCGCGCCGATATCGTAAGCTACGACCCGTCGGGCGGTTGTCAAGCGGCGCCGACCCAGCGCACCGCCTGCTGGTACGTGGACGAGTTCACCACGCCCGCGTAACTAACTCCCGGCGAGAGGGCTCGGTTCCCAGGCGAGACGATTTAGCGAGACGATTTAGCGAGACGATTTGGCGAGAGGATTTCGACGACGGGACGTTCATACGCCTGATGGGCCTGGGTCGGCCGACCCATTGCGTTCCGGACCGGAGCGGATATCTTCGCGCCGCCCGATTGAAATGTCCTAACGACTCTCTCACGACTCTCTTACCCAGGAGTGACCCCGATGCGCATCCTGCGCGCCGCCGCCGTCGTCGCGGCATTCGCCCTCACCGGCTGCTATCACGCGGTGATCCAGACTGGCCGTCCAGAGTCGAGCGACGTGATCTCCATCAAGTGGGCGAACAGCTTCATCTTCGGGCTGGTTCCGCCGCCGGTGGTGGAGACGGCGTCGCGATGCACGAACGGGGTCGCCAAGGTGGAAACGCAGCACAGCTTCCTCAATGGCCTCGCGGCGCTCGTCACGTTCTCGCTCTACACGCCGATGCAGATCGATGTGACCTGCGCCGCCCGCGGCACCGCGTCGGCCGCCCCCGTGATCAAGGTGCAGCCGGGACAGTCGGCGGAGCAGGCGGTGACGGAAGCGGTTCGCGTATCCGAGGAGAAGGACACCGCGGTCTTCGTGCAGTTCTGACCCGCGGCGTGGCGCTTCGGAGCGCCTAACGCCGCGCGCACGCGGAAAAAACGAGACCGGCTTCCACCTGTCGACAGGTCGAAGCCGGTCTCGTTTTCATTCGTCCACCCTGGTATCAGGTGGGGTTTGGTACATCTTCGTCGCGCACCGACTCCACGTCCTCGTCTCGCACGTTCCGGTTGCCTCCGATATCCTGAGGGCTCATCCCCTCGCGTGAGACCTCGACAGGCGACTCGCGATCCGAGTATGCGGCGCCCGACGCGCCCACACCCGTTGCCATGCCCTCGACGCCGCGCGACGCGTTCTGGCGACGACGATTCCTCGCCCCGCGCGACTCCCCGCCTTCGCGCCCGATCGCGGCCATGTGCGCGCGATCGCGGCTCACGACTTCACCACCCTTGCGCCCGGCCACTCGCGCTTCGTCCGACGTCCACTCGTGCGCCGTGCCCTTGGCGTGCGCAGCACGCCCGCCCTTACTCGCGATTTCTCGCTGCCGGTTCGCGTCCATGGACGCGAACCCACGTTTGCTCGTCCCCGTTCCCGACATCGCGCCTCCATCAAGTTGGGGACCTTTTCACCTTCCCGACTCGCGGATCCCCCAACATCCACTACCGCGAGCAACTTACTTCAGACCACGTGCACGAACCAACACTCCAGTCCGGCGCAAGTCGCGGGCCGTCGCGCTGAGCCCGCAGTGGAAGTTTTCACAAGGAAATGACTTGCCGGTCAGCGACCCACCCGCCCCTCCGCGTCAGGCAGCCGTCGTTTCGCCGCCCAGAAGCGTCAACACCTCCCCCGTGATGTAGCTCGAATCGGCGCCAGACGCGAAAAACACGTACGCCGGCGCGATCTCTTCGGGTTGGGCCGGCCGCTTCATGGGGGTATCTGCCCCGAACTTCACCACCTCCTCGGCCGCCTTGGCCGTGGTGTTCAGCGGGGTCCATACCGGACCGGGGGCCACGCAGTTCACCCGGATGCCCCGATCCACGAGGTTCTGCGCCAGCGACTTCGTGAACGCGTGGATCGCTCCCTTCGTTGCCGCATAATCGAGCAGGTGGCCACTCCCCTCCAGCCCCGTGATCGAGCCGGTGTTGATGATCGCCGAGCCCCGCCGCATGCGAGGGATCGCCGCCTTGGCCATGTAGAAATACCCGTAAATGTTCGTGCGGAACGTGCGGTCCCACTGCTCCTCAGTCAGCTCTTCGATCGACTCGAGGTCCTGCTGGTACGCCGCGTTGTTCACGAGGATGTCGATCGCGCCGAGCTCGCGCACCACGCGATCCACGGTCTCCTCGCAGAAGCCGGAGTCGGTGACGTCGCCCGGAACCAGGAGCGCCCGTCGCCCTTCTCGCTCGATGTGGTCGCGCGTCTCCCGCGCGTCGCCTTCTTCCTCCGGAAGGTACACGATGGCGACATCGGCGCCTTCTCGCGCGTAGAGAACCGCCACCGCCCGCCCGATCCCTGAATCGCCGCCCGTAATCAGCGCCACCTTTCCCGAGAGCTTTCCGGCTGCTCTGTACACTGGCGCCTCGAACTTCGGCCGAGGCGTCATCTTCGCCTCCACGCCGGGCGGGCGCTGCGACTGCTTCGGAAGTGGCGGCCGCGGATGCGACCGTTCGCGCGCGACCTCGCGCTGCTTCGTGCGCGCCCCCGCGCGCGGGCGCGCCGTTTTCCGCTTCGACTTGGCTGGCATCCCAATCATCCCGTGGACCGTGGAAGGGCGTTCTCGCGCAAA
>DASURJ010000671.1:0-4014 GCA_036280115.1 Gemmatimonadaceae bacterium | reverse complement strand
ATGGCAGGCAATGCAGCGGGCGAAGCAGACGGTGTCGCAGGTCAACGCCCTGATGGCGGCGCGGGATGTCCCGGCGGCGCTCGCGAAAGTCGCCGCGGCAGACAGTGCGCTCGCGCAGGTCGAGTCGATGGACGGTAACTGGGTCACGCCGATCAACGAGCGCGCGTGGCTCGCGTACTGGACTGCTCGGCTCGTGACGCCACGAAGTCCGGATCATGTGAAGTGGGTGGATCGCGGCCTCGCCCACGCGGAGCGTGCGCTCGCCAAGTCACCTAGCGACGCGAACGCCATCGAGGTGCGGGGACAGCTGCGATACTGGCAGTGGCTCACGAACCTCGCGCCGAACCCCACCGCCGCGACGGCGCTCATGGCGTCGGCCGAGCAGGATCTGCGAACGGCTACCGCCTCGAACGCTCGCGCGGCCAGCGCGTGGAACACGTTGAGCCATTTGCTCATCAACAAGGGGCAGTTGTCCGAGGCGAAGCTCGCCGCCGAGACGGCGTACAACGCGGACCCGTTCCTGACGAACGTGGATCTTACGGTACACCGGCTGTTCCTCGCGTCGCTCGACCTCGGCTTGCGCGACGAAGCGGAGAAGTGGTGCGCGCACGGGCAGAGCCGTTTCCCCGAGAATTATCGATTTATTCAGTGTAGGCTGTGGCTCTTCACCCTGCCCGCCGGCCAGCCGCCGGACATGAACGAGGTGCGCAAGGTCTATGAGGCGTATGTGGCGGCGAGCCCGGCGAACGCGCAGGCGTTCGACAAGCTCAAGGGCCGCATGATGATGGGCATTGCGTTCGTGCGCGCCGGGCAGCCGGACAGTGCGAAGGCGATCGCCGAGAACGAGCAGGGCGACCCGTCGATCGACCCACGCGGGGAGCTGGCGTACCTCGGCGCAATCATTTTTGCGCAGTCCGGCGACCCCGACAGGGCGATCGAGCTGCTGACGAAGAATCTGGCCGCGAATCCGCATCAGCGTGCCTTCGCGGCGAATGACCGGTCGTGGTGGCTCAAGGACCTTCGTTCCAACCCGAAGTATCAAGCGCTCGTCAAGCAGTTGAATTAACCGGCGGCTAACCACCCCGGCCCACTATGACGTTCCCCAGACGACGGTGCCGTACCATGTCGTCGTCTCGACACTGCTCAGGAGCAACCCAATGCAACGCATGCTGCGAATGGCGTTCACCGTCGGGGCGGCCAGCGCGGCGCTAACCGCCTGTACCGACCAACCGACGTCGGTGCCCGCCGTCCGCCACGTGGCGGGCGTCAGCGCCTATGTACTCCCGGCGTGCAACTTCACCACGCTGAGAGACGCGGTACGCGCCTACGTCGGCGTCAACGGGAGCGACTCGATCTACACCTACATCCGCGACATGTCGATCGCCCCGTACGAGCACGGCATGAACGGCCTCGCGAGGCTCGCGCAGATTCGCGCCGACGGACCCAAGGCGTCAGGCGCCACGGCTGCGCAAGGCGCCGCGGCGGTCATGGCATTCCTCGCGTGCATGCCGGTGGACACGGTTCAGGACGGCTTCGCGACGAACATCGTGAGCGCCATGGGCCCGGGCGGGATGTTCGAGGTGCCGACCACGTCGTCCACGGACGCCGTGTACTCGCGCGGAGAAACGGGGGCGTACTACTGGGCCGCGAAGCCCGACAGCGGCGACACGTGGGGGGGCCTGTCCAACGGCCAGCGCTTCCTGGTTTTCGGCTACGAGATCAACAACGAGACGGGGTTCGATTACAACGTCATCCCCATGTTAGGGCACGCGGGCATGCCGCCGCAGTTTGCGGACAGCCTCGTCATTGGCGCGTGCGGCACCTTCGATTCAGCGATCCGCGTGAACCATGATGGCGAGATCCTGTTCGACGAAAACATGCTGCCGGTTTGCGCGCCCGGCGCACCAACGCTTGCGTCGCTGTCCTCCGGCTTCGGTGGCCACGTCGCGTCGGTCGTTCGCAGGAGTCTGAGCGTGTTCGCCCCGCAGCCGGCGTTCGCATTTGGCGGCGGCGTCGGCGGAGCCGTGAGCGAGCTGAGCCCGACCACCCTGCCGACCGTGACACCAGCGATTGCGTACACGCAGCAGCCGTTGCCGACTCCATTGGTCGGCCAGCCGTTGGGCGTGATGGTGAGCGTGTTCTCGGGTGCCACACCGCTCAAGGATGCCCAGGTGACGCTGACGATCACCGGCAACAGCGGGTTGAACGCGCTCTTCCTCGACCCCGAGCCCGACCCGGAGGTGCGATGTCACTTTGTTACGCGATCGACCGATAAGGACGGCGTCGCCGATTTCAGCGATGTCCCGTTGCTCAAGGCCGGCGGCTACACGTTGACGGCGAGCGCGGTCTTCGACGGGCTCCAGGCGACCCCCGTCCCGTCGGACCCCATCAACGTGAAGAACGCGAAGTACAACGCACCAAAGGCTACTTGCTGAGCGCACCACTGCAAGCGTCTCTGCACGGGCGGGCCGCCGGATGATCCGGCGGCCCGCCTTGTTTTCGCGGTTCGCGGTCGCCCTGCATTGAACCTTTCGACCTTTTCACCCTGTCGAACGACTACGTACCGCTGCTACATAGGTAGCAGCGATGCACCGACCGGAGGTCAGCGGGGACGTGAGGCTACTCTCGGTATCCTAACGATTCGTGCACTGGGCGCGATTCCGCATGCCGTGTGGACCGTCACCGACGAAGCGAGGCTCGACCCGATGCTTCAGGACCTCAAGTACGCCATTCGCGGCACCGTGAAGCGGCCGCTGTTCTCGGGGCTCGTCATCCTCACGCTCGCCCTCGGCATCGGCGCCAACAGTGCGATGTTCAGCATCGTGAACTCCGTGCTCATCAAACCGCTCCCCTACGAGCGGCCCGACGAGCTCGTGTACATGTACGGGGCGTTCAAGCTCAGCGACCAGGCGAGTGTCTCGCCGCCCGACTACCTCGACTACCGCGCCCGAAACTCCGTCTTCGCGTCGCTCGGCGCACTGACGATCTACGGCAACTCCGTCATCACCGGCGGTGACGCGCCCGAGCGCGTGCGGTCGTCCATCGCGAGCGCCAACCTCTTCTCCACCCTCGGCATCACGCCCTACCGCGGCCGCGCCTTCGTCCCCGAGGAAGAGAACGGCGAGCATGACGTCGCCATCCTCAGCTACGGCCTCTGGCAGCGCCGCTTCGCTGGCGACCAGCGCGCAATCGGGCAGACCATCACCGTGGACGGCCGCCCGCTCACCATCGTCGGCATCATGCCGCCGACGCTCGACCGGACGATGGACATCCAGCTGTGGCGTCCCATCCCGTTCAACACGCCGGAAACCTCGGTGCGGCGCTTCCACTTCCTTCGGCTCGTAGGGCGGCTGAAACCGGGAGTGACGGTCGCGCAGGCGCAGCGCCACATGGATGACATCGCCCGCACGCTCGAGGCGGCGTATCCCGAAAACGAAGGGTGGCACCTGCGGCTCGAGCGGTACGGCGACGTCGTACTCGGAGGCGCGCGCCCTGCTTTACTCATCCTCCTCGGCGCCGTCGGCATGGTGCTGCTCATCGCGTGCGGCAACGTCGCAAGCCTCCTGCTCGCGCGGGCGACGGCGCGGAGCGGCGAGATCGCCGTCCGCGTCGCGTTAGGCGCCGGCCGCGCGAGGCTCGTGAGACAGCTGTTGACGGAGAGCCTGCTGCTCGGGATTCTGGCCGGCGTCATCGGGCTGGCGCTCGCTTCCTTGCTGCTCGCCGGACTCCGTACCGTGGGAGACGAATTACTGCCGCGAGCCGCGGAGGTCGAGCTCGACGGCACCGTGCTCGCGTTCACGGCCGCGCTTTCCCTCGTCACGAGTCTCGTGTTCGGTGCGGCGCCCGCGCTCCACGCAATCCGCACCGACGTCGCGGCGTCAATGAAGTCGCTCGGCAAGGCATCGGGCACGCGGGCGAGCGGCTACATTCGCGACGCGCTCGTGATCGCACAGGTCGCACTCTCATTCGTGCTGCTCATCGGCGCCGGGCTGCTCGTGCGCAGTCTCGTGCAGT
>DASURJ010000670.1:0-3532 GCA_036280115.1 Gemmatimonadaceae bacterium | reverse complement strand
AAAGAGGGGCCGGAGCTCGAGGGCTCGGCGGTACTGCGCAATGGCCTCCGGGAGCGACCCGGCAGCCCGGTATTCATCTCCCAGCGCGGCGTGCGAATTGGCCAGCTTGTTGGCGACGACCGCCGGATAGCCGGAATCGTCCGTCGTCCCGAGCTCGGCGGCTCGGGACATCGCTTCGTTCGCCTCGTCGAGGCGGCCGAGGTGGTTCAGGACGACGGCCCGGTTGAGGTGCGCCTCGACGTAGTTGGGATTCAGGCGCAGCGCGTGCTCGAAGGACGAGAGCGCGTCCTCCTGGCGGTCGATCATCGCGAGGGAGAGGCCGAGCAGGTTGTGGGCGTCTGCGTACCCGCTGCTCGACTGCGTGATGGACATGAGCAGCATCGCCGCGCCATGGTAGTCCTGCGCGGCGAATCGCTCCCTGGCCCGGCTCAGCAGCTCACGCGGGGCTTCCAATCCGCCCCGCCGGCTCTCGTTTTTCCATCCGCGGCGAACCGAGCAGCGCGCGGAAGTATGCGATCGTGCGTTCCAGACCGTCTCGCAGCGGCACCTTCGGCTCCCAGCCAAGCGTGGCCTTCGCCCGGGTGATGTCGGGTCTCCGCTGTTTCGGATCGTCTTCCGGCAACGGGCGATACTCGATCGGGGACGACGTGCCCGTGAGCTCGACGACGAGATCCGCGAGCTGTTGCATGTTGAACTCGCCCGGGTTCCCGATGTTCGTCGGCAGATGGTCCCCCTTCATGAAGAGCCGATAGAAGCCGTCCACTTCGTCGTCCACATAGCAGAAGCTGCGCGTCTGCGTGCCGTCGCCGTAAATGGTAATCGGTTCGCCCAGCAGTGCCTGTACGATGAAGTTGGTCACCACGCGGCCATCGCGCGGCTGCATGCGCGGACCGTACGTATTGAAGATACGCACGATCCGCGTGTCCAGACCGAAGCGCCGATGATACGCCATCGTGAGCGCCTCGCTGAAGCGTTTCGCCTCGTCGTAGACGCTCCGTGGTCCGATGGAATTGACGTTGCCCCAGTAGGACTCCCGCTGCGGGTGCTCGAGCGGGTCGCCGTAGATCTCGGACGTCGATGCCATGAAGAACCGGGCGCCGTCCGCGCGAGCGACCTCCAGCGCGTTCCGAGTGCCCAGGGAGCCGACGTCGAGCGTCTCGATCGGATGCTCCAGGTAGTCCACGGGACTCGCCGGCGAGGCGAAGTGCAGAACGCCGTCGAACCGTTCCGCGAGGACGCCATCGCGCGTCGACGGCGCGGAAATATCCGCCTGCAGGAAGGCGAAACGGGGTTCGTGCTCGAGGTGCCGGAGGTTGTCGGGAGAGCCCGTGAGGTAGTTGTCCAGGCCGACCACGTGGTGCCCCTCGGCGAGAAAGCGGTCGACGAGGTGCGATCCCAGGAAGCCGGCAGCGCCCGTGATCAGAACTCTCACGCGACGACCCCCTCGCGCCCGATCGAGTGATACTCGAATCCGAGCTGCGCCATCTTCGCCGTGGAATACAGATTCCGGCCGTCGACGAGCACCGGACGCCTGAGCGTCTGCTTGATGCGCTGGAAATCCGGATGCCGGTACTCGTTCCAGTCGGTGACCACGGCCAGCGCATCGGCACCCTCGAGCGCGTCGTAGCTCGAGGGCGCGAGCGTCACCTTGCCATCCAGACGGCGCTTCGCCTCGTGCATGGCGACGGGATCGTGCGCTGCGACCGTGGCGCCGGCGGCGATCAGGTCGTCGATCAGCGTCAGGGCCGGCGCCTCACGCATGTCGTCGGTGTTCGGCTTGAAGGCCAGCCCCCAGACCGCGATGCGCGCCCCACGCAGTTCGTCGCCGAGCGCTACGCGCAGCTTCTCGAACAGGCGGTGCTTCTGCTGCTCGTTCACTTCCTCAACCGCCTCGAGCACGCGGAGCTGTGTGCCCTGTTCCTTTGCCGTGCGCACGAGGGCCTTCACGTCCTTCGGGAAGCACGAGCCGCCGTATCCCGGGCCCGGGAACAGGAAGGCCGGCCCGATCCGGTCGTCGGTGCCGATCCCCTTGCGCACGTGGTCCACGTTGGCGCCGACATGCTCGCAGAGGTTGGCGATCTCGTTCATGAACGAGATGCGCGTCGCGAGCATCGCGTTGGCCGCATACTTGGTCATCTCCGCCGACGGGATGTCCATGAAGATGATCGGCCGCCCCGTGCGCACGAACGGCGCGTACAGCTCCGCCATGACACTCCGCGCATGATCCGACTCGGCGCCGAGCACGACGCGGTCCGGCTTCATGAAATCGTCGACCGCCGCCCCTTCCTTCAGGAACTCGGGATTGCTCACCATGTGGAACGGGAAGGTCGCGTACCTGTTGATACACTCCGCGACTTTCCGAGCGGTCCCCACCGGCACCGTGGACTTGGTGACGACCACCAGCTCCCGCTTCATGTGCCTGCCGATGGTCTCGGCGACGGCCAGCACGTGGCGCAGGTCCGCGGAGCCGTCCTCGTCAGGCGGCGTGCCGACGGCGATGAACACCACTTCCGCCGACGCGACGGCATCGGTCACGTCGGTCGTGAAGTCGAGGCGCCCCGCGGCCTGGTTGCGCTCCACCAGGTCGTCGAGCCCGGGCTCGTAGATCGGCAGCACGTTCTTGCGCAGCCCGTCGATCTTGCCTCGATCGACATCGGCGCAGGTCACGTTGTTTCCCGTCTCCGCCAGGCAGGCACCTACCACGAGTCCGACGTACCCGGACCCAACGACCGTAATCCTCACGCGAGCTCCTGCTGTCCGTGAACTGAGATCGTAACCCAGAAAACCTACATGACCGCGCGCGAGCGACGCAATGCGAGCCGGCGTGGTCACGCGAGTGGGCGAATGACATAACACCGACGAGGGGCGCCAGCTTCAGCGCCCCCCGTCGCATCCTGCAGCGTCCCGCTAGAACCGGCGTGTCGCGTCGATGGTGAACGTGACGCGGCGGTTCTCCTCCGCTCCGGGATCGTCCTTGCGGGCGCCGGGGGACACCTGCCGCTCGAACTGTTCGCCGTAGCCCACCGTCCGGAACTGACGGTCGGGCATTCCGAAGCGCCGCACCATCACGTCCTTGACCGCCACAGCACGCCGCCGCGAGAGCGCGAGGTTGTACTGCAGCGATCCCGCCGGATCGGCGAACCCCTCGATCGTCACGAGCGCGGTGGGATACACCTGCCGGATCACCTCCGCGATCTGGCCCAGGACCACGAGATCGCTGTCGCGCACCACCGCGGAATCGAAGCCGAAGTGGACCGGCACGACGTACCGCGACACGAGGTCCGACTCGCGCTGGATCTCCACGCGCGACTGGCGCAGACTGTCGAGCAGCGGACGCAGGCGATCGAGCTCGCGCGACACGGCATCGCGTACGGCGTTGTTGATCGCCGCCGTGTCGAATGGCTGCGTGACGATCACCGGCACCGTCGGCACGTTCGTGGCGGCGCCACCCCAGAAGAACGTCGCGCTGACGTGGTGCTCGTCACCGATGGGGTCGAAGCTCCAGAACGACGCGCCCGCGTTCTTGCGGTTC
>DASURJ010000669.1:0-9636 GCA_036280115.1 Gemmatimonadaceae bacterium | reverse complement strand
CATGGTGGTGAGGGGAGCAATGCCGTGACCGAGCTTCGCGTTGGATGCCGGGCAGTGCGCCACCGCGCACCCGTGACCGGCGATCGACGCGATGTCGGCGTCGCTCACACGCACGCAATGAATAAGCAGGGGACGCGCGACCAGGACACCCGTGCGGTCGAGCATAGCGATGGGAGACGTGCCACGGACCTGAACCGCGATGCCGCGACGCCGATGATCATCGGCCCACGTCCCGCGCCCCTCTGTGACATAGCGAGACTCGTCCTCGCTTTCGGCGATGTGCACCGCGATGGGGAGCGACTCGCCTCGCGCGAACGCCGCCGTGACCTGAAAGAGTGAATCCGAGACCGAGTACGGCGCGTGTGGTGACACGCCGATGCGTACGAGGGCGGACTCGTCGCGACGCATCGTATCGACCTTCGCGCGGAGATCGGTAAACGCCTCGGCACACTGCGCCGGGTCCGGGCCGAACACTTCCTGATACAGGACGCCGCGGACGCCCATCTCGCGGAGCGCGACGAACGGCGCGCCGGACTCGGACGTGTCGGCGTACGTCGTGACGCCGGCCGAGAGTCCCTCGGCGATGCCTGCCCGTGCCGACTCGACGAGCGCGTCGAAGGACAGCACGGCGCGTCGCGCTTTCGTCAGCCGGACGATCCAGTCGCGAAACGCCAGGTCCTCGAGGAAGCCGCGCATGACGGTGAGCTCGAGGTGCGTGTGGGCGTTCACGAGTCCCGGCGTGAGCGCGACCTGCCCGAGGTCGACATCGGTGCCGGGCGGCGCCGAGTCGCGCGGGCCGACGTAGACGATCCGGCCGCCGTCCTCCACGACGGTGGCGTTCGCGATCGGCGGCCGCGAGACCGGCACGACCCAGCGCGCGTGGTATCGGATCACGGCTCGATCGCGCGGGTCACGCCATGCGCTCGTACGGGTTGAACAGGTCTTCGTCGCGCACGCCGCAGCGCCGGGCCAGCGCGAGCGGGAACGACAGGTCACCGACCTGCTCGGCGGCGTGCCCGTCGGACCCGAGCGCGATGCGCACGCCGCGCGTGACCGCACGCCTAACGAGTCGCTCGTGGGGCCGGTACCGTGCCGAGATCTCGAACGCGATGCCGGCCGCCTGCAGTGCGGTCACGAGCCGCTCCTCGCGCTCCTCGGTCCACAGCTCCTCTGCCGGCAAGGCTCGCAGCGGCAGGGCGACGAGCGTCGGATGCGCGAGGATGTCCACCGGCATCTCGGCGGTGAGCCGCTCGGCGTTCGCGGCGTGGGCGTCCATGTACGCCTGCGGGGAGAGCGCGGCGGGAAACCGGCGCGAGAACGCGTGCACCGTGGATCCGTCATCCAGGAAGATTGCGTGCAGGGATCCCAGCCGGTGCGTGAACCGCTCGGCGAGATCATCGGGCAACTCCCGCCACAGCCGGTCGTGCCAGCAGAATTCCCCACCTCGAGCGACGTCGTACCGTTCGAGCTCGTCGAGGTAATCCCGCACGCGGTCGATCGAGTCGATGGCGCCGCCCACGTCGCGCGAGATGTGGTCGCTCACGCTCGGCCGCACGCCGCGGGCGCGCACGCGGTCGATCAGCGACGGTACGTCGAGCGCGCCGTCCGACATGGTCGAGTGCGCGTGGCAGTCGACCGGCGTCCAGGTCATGGCTTACGGGATCTTGAACGGATTCGCCGTATCGCGTGGTGCCTTGCCCGGCGGCAGTGGGACGCGCGTGCTCGTCGAGCCCGGGCGCACGGTCGTGTCGAACGGCTGCGTCATGTTGAACGGCGAGTGCACCGTGCACTCCTGGATCGGCTCGGTGCCGATGATGAAGTACTCGATCTCGACGACGTCCGACGGGCAATACGGGTTGGCGAGCTGTCCGGTGGTGCGATCGATCTCGCGGGTCGTGATGCCTTCGGGGCGCGGCCAGTCGGGCGGCGCCGGCTTGCGCCGATACACCTCGGTCATGAACGCCGCGTACGCCGGGCCGGCGAGCTGGCCGCCCTGCGCGTTCGATTTGATCTTCTGGGGCTTGTCGAAACCCATCCAGACGCCCGCCACGAGGTCGGCCGTATATCCAATGAACCAGACGTCGGCGCCGTCGTTCGTCGTGCCGGTCTTTCCGGCCGACGGGACCCGGAACCGCGACCCCACGCTTCCCGCAGCGGTTCCGCGGATCACGACGTCCTTCATCATGTTCACCATGAGCCACGCTTCGGGCGAGCTCAGCACCTGCGTGCGCACGGGCTGCGGCTCCCAGATCACCTCGCCGCGCTGGTTCTCCACGCGGCGAATGGCGTTCGGCTCCGTACGCACACCGAGATTGGCGAACGTCGTGTACGAGGCGATCATCTCGATCGGATACACGTCCGCCGCGCCGATGTGAATGGACGGATATGGCGGAATGGTGGTGCTCAGCCCGAACCGTTTGGCCATGTCGATGACCGTCTGCTCACCGAGCTCCATGCCCGTGCGGATCGCGGGCAGGTTGCGTGACATGTAGAGCGCGCGCCGGAGTGTGATCGGCCCCTCGAACTTGCCGTCATAGTTCTGTGGCGACCACGCCTCGCCGCCAAGCTGCGGGAGCGTGACCGGCGCATCGTCGATCACCGTGGCCGGCGAGCGCCCGTTCTGCAGCGCCGCCGAGTAGACGATCGGCTTGAAGGTCGACCCCGGTTGCCGCAGGGCCTGTGTGGCGCGGTTGAACTTCGAGTCATCGAACTCACGGCCGCCGACGAGTGCGCGCACCGCGCCGTCGCGCGGGTCGATGGCGATGAACGCGCCCTGCAGATACGGGGAGTTCGCGGCGGCCGACTCCTCTCCGTTCGCGGCTCGCGCGGTCAGCTGTTCGTAGGTGCGATGCGGGAACCGACCGTACTTCCCTCCCTCGATCGCGCGGATCTGGTTCTCGAGGGCACGCTCGGCGGCGGACTGCAGGTCGAGGTCGAGCGTCGTGTAGACTCGAAGCCCCTGCTCGTAGAGCCGGGCCCCGAACTTCTCGTCGAGCTGCTGCCGCACCCACTCGACGAAGTACGGAGCCACTTCCCCCGACTCGGTCTTGCTCGCGAGCCGCAGCGGATAGGCCCGCGCGAGGCTGGCTTCTGCGTCGGTGATGGCACCGTTACGGCGCATCACGTCGACGACGAGGTTCCGGCGCTGGACGGCCCGGTCGGCGAACCGCCGCGGGTTATAGCGGGCCGGCGCTTTCGGCAGGGCGGCGAGCATGGCCGCCTCGGCGAGGTTGAGATCCTGGACGGACTTCCCGAAGTAGCGCTGGGACGCCGTCTCGACCCCGTACGCGCCGTTGCCGAGGTTGATCTGGTTCAGGTAGAGCTCGAGGATCTTGTCCTTCGAGTACCGCGCTTCGATCGCCCGCGCGACCTTCACCTCCTTCAGCTTCCTGATGAGGCCCTCGAGCCCTCGCCGTTCTCGCGAGATGCGCTCGGGGAACACGTTGCGGGCGAGCTGCATCGTGATCGTCGAGAAGCCCTGCTGGGTGGAGCCGGCGCGGAGATTTCGAAGCGCGGCGCCCGGCACGCGGATCCAGTCGATCCCGGAGTGGCTGTAGAAACGCTTGTCCTCGACGAGGACGAAGGCGTCCTGCACGAGCTTCGGGATCTCACCAAGCTTTACGAGCGTTCGGCGCTCGAGGCCCACCTCGGCGACGAAGCGGCCGTCGGCCGCGTAGACCTTCGACGTTTGCCGCGGGGTGTAGCTGTCGAGAATCTGGACGGGCGGACACCGCCCCTCGCGACAGACGAGCGCCCAGCCGCCATAGGCCAACCCCCCGCCGAACGCAATGAAAAACGTCGCGGCGAAGAGAACGCCCCGGACCAGCCTGGGGTTGCTCTCGGTGAAGCGGCGGAGACGGGAGGGCCTTTGCATGCGACTGACAACCTACGGAACCGACAGGGAATCGGGAATCGGGAATCGGGAATCGGAGCCACCATCTGTCAGCTCGCCGCTCGCGCGGATAGCTGATAGCTGACGGCTGACGGCTGATAGCTATTTTACTTCAATGAACCGACCATCGTTTCTCGATGAGCTCGCATGGCGCGGGCTCTTGTATCAGTACACCGAAGGCGTGCGAGAGATGCTCGCCGACGGGCAAATCACCGCGTATTGCGGGTTCGACCCGACGGCGCGGAGCCTCCACGTGGGGAACCTCATCCCTGTGATGGGGCTCACTCATCTGCAGCGAACAGGCCACCGGCCGATCATCCTCGTCGGTGGCGGCACCGGCATGATCGGGGACCCGAGTGGCAAGGCCGCCGAGCGGACGCTCAATTCCCTCGAGGTCGTCGAGGAGAATTCACGCGCGATCCGGCATCAGCTCGAGCGCTTCCTCGACTTCACGGGCGCGCGTGCCGCACTCATGCTCAACAACGCTGACTGGCTCATGAGCCTCGGCGCGATCGAGTTCATGCGTGACGTGGGAAAGCACTTCACCGTGAACTACATGCTCGCGAAAGACTCGGTGAAGTCGCGGCTCGAGAGCGGAATCTCATACACCGAGTTCTCGTACATGCTGCTCCAGGCGTACGACTACCTCGAGCTGCATCGTCGCGAAGGCGTGAGGCTGCAGATCGGCGGGAGCGATCAGTGGGGGAACATCACCGCGGGCGTGGAGCTCCTTCGTCGTACGCTCGGCGAAGAGGCGCACGCGGTGACGCTGCCGCTCGTCACGACGGCGTCGGGGGCGAAGTTCGGCAAGACGGAAGCGGGCGCGGTATGGCTCGACCCGACGCTCACCTCGCCGTACAAGTTCTTCCAGTTCTGGATCAACGTCGACGACCGGGATGTCGGCCGCTACCTGCGATTCTTCTCGCTGCTCGGGCGCGAGGAGATCGAGGCGCTGGAGCGCGGCGTCGCGGAACGCCCGGAAGCGCGCGAGGGACAGCGCGCGCTCGCCGCGGATGTCACCGCGCGCGTGCACGGCGCGGACGCGATGCGAATCGCGGCGGACGCGTCGCGTATCGTGTTCGATCGCGAGGCGGATCCGCGGCAGTTCGCGCCTGGGGTGCTCGAGGCGTTGATGCAGGAGCTGCCATCGGTGGAGATCGACGTACAATCGGCAGCCGCCGGTCCGGCGGGTGGGGTCATCCCGGTGACGGCGGTCGACGGACGTACGATCCCGGTGACCGTACGGCGGACTTCCGACGGCGACGGTATCGACGTGCCTGACGTGTTCGTCGCCACGGGACTCGTGAAATCGAAGGGTGATGCCCGGCGTTTGCTGCAGCAGGGCGGGCTTTACGCGAACGGGGACAAGCTCTCGTCCGAGGTCACCGTCCTGCTACGTTCGGACGCCATTCACGGCGCGTACTACGTGCTCCGGAAGGGCGCGCGGGACATCGCGATCGTCAAGGTAATCGGCGCCTAACGCTAATCGGCCACGAGGAGCTCGAGCGCCGCGTCGATCTCCGCCTCGGTGTTGTAGAAGTGCGGCGACAGGCGGATCGCACCCTCGCGGAGCGAGTGAATGACGCCGGCCGCCGTCAGGCGCGCCGAGGCACCCGCGGGATTGCGCGGGGCGACGGCGACGACACCGGCGCGCTGTGCCGGGTCGGCCGGCGTCACGAGCCGCACGTCGTCGCGGCCGCAGGCCCAGTCGACGATCCGCGCCGCGAGCGATTCCACGCGCGCGTACACCGCCGGTAGCCCGAGCTCGAGGAACAGATCGAGGCTCGCAACCATACCGGCGAAGTCCTGGTATGGCAGGGTGATCATCTCGAACCGCCGCGCGTCCTCGCGGTAGGTGAAGTCGTAGTCGATGAGTCTCGAGAAGTCGTCCGAGCTCCGCGTGGCCATCCAGCTGACGTCCACCGGCCGCAGCGATTCCACGAGATCGGGGCGGAGCCAGACGAAGCCTGAGCCCCACGGTGACAGGAGCCACTTCTGGCCGCCGCACGCTACGACGTCCACCTCCGCGGCGCGGACGTCGAGCGGTGCGGCGCCGACGCCCTGAATCGCGTCGAGGACGAACCAGATGCCGCGCTCGCGACACGCCCGGCCGATGCGCGCGACGTCGATCCGGTATCCGGTCGCGAACGAGACCCAGGAGAGAACGACCGCCCGAACGCGTGGCGCGTCGAGCGCCGCGAGGATCGCCTCCTCGTCAGGCAACGTTCCCACGCACGGGATGCGGCGGAGCGTGATCCCCCGGGCCACCTCGAGCTCCAGCCAGGGGTAGATGTTGGAGGGGTACTCGCGGTCGCTCGTCACCACGACGTCGCCGGCGGCGAAGGGCAGCGCGCGCGCGGCGAGGTTGAGGCCGTACGATGTGTTCACCATGAGCGCGATCTCGGTCGGATGCGCGCCGATGAGTCGCGCGCATCCTTCCCGCGCCCTCGTGAGCGTACCGAACTGCGTGTCGACGCTGATCTTCCACGGCTCGGCGCGGAGCGCCGCGAACTCGCGCAACACGTCCACGGTGCGCTGCGGGTGCGGGCCGGTGGACGCGTGATTCAGGAAGATGGTGTCGCCGCGCGCGGCCCACGGGAACTCGCGCGCGCGGAGCGTGGCGACATCGGCAACCGACAGGGTCACGGCTCGAGGGCGGGTGACAGTGTCGGCTGCTCGACCGGCGGCACCGGAGCCTCGATCCGCCGGGGGTCGAGCGCATCGCGCAGCGCGTCGCCGAGGAGGTTGAAGCCCAACACGGCGGCGCCAATGGCGAGTCCGGGAAACAGGGAGGTCCACGGCGCGTTGCGCAGGAGGTTCAGGTCACGCCCGTCGGCGATCATCCCGCCCCAACTCGGCGTCGGCGGCTGGACACCGAGCCCGAGGAACGACAGCGCCGCCTCGGCCATGATCGCCCCGGCGACGCCGAGCGTGGCGGCAATGACGACCGGGGCGATGACGTTAGGCAGGACGTGACGCGCGATGATGCGCGTATCCCGCGCCCCGAGCGCTCGCACGGCCTGCACGTACTCGAGCTGGCGCACCACGAGCACCTGCCCGCGAACGAGCCTCGCCATGCCGGCCCAGCCTACAATGCCGATCGTGAGCAGCACGACGCCGAGCGAGGGGTTCAGCGCGGCGACCATGGCAATGAGCAACAGCAGCGTCGGGAACGCGAGCGTCACGTCGGCGAGACGCATGACGAGCTCGTCCACCCAGCGGCCGTAGTAGCCGGCCAGCAGGCCGAACACCACGCCGAGGGTCAGCGAGATCGCCTGCGATACCAGGCCGACCGCGAGCGACACGCGTGCCCCGTACACGAGTCGCGACCAGATGTCGCGTCCCTGGACATCGGTGCCCATCCAGTGCGCGGCGGAAGGCGCGTCGAGGCGGCGGACCAGATCAATGCGCAGCGGGTCGTCGGTCGCGATGAGCGGGGCGAACACCGCCATCGCGACGATGAGCGCGATCGCACCGAGGCCGATGAGCGAGCGCGTATCGCGTCGCAGGGTGCGCCACACCGACCGGTTCACGCCCGCCATCACCTCGGCTCCTGCAACTCGGGCGGCGTGCCGGCGGGCTGGCGGCGCCATCGCCGGTGATGCCAGAAGTACTGCTCGGGGTAGCGCCGGACCCACTTCTCGAGCACGGCGGTGTACCGCGCGACGATGGCGTCGATGTCCTTGTCGCGGTCGTCGGTATGCTCCACTTCGACGCGTTCGAAGATGAGCCGGTACTTCCCACTCGTCTGGCGCACCGCGGTGCCGAACACGATGGGGACGCCCAGGCGCAGCGCGAAGACAGCCGGGCCGCGTGGCGTCTTGGCCGGACGGCCGAAGAACGGGACGAAGGTCGAAGCGAGTCCGAGCACGCCCTGATCGGCGAGGAACGCAACTGCGCGGCCCTCCCGCAAGGCGCGCGGCGTCGTCCGCACGGCATCCGCGTCATGCACGACGCGCATCCCGATCTTGGACCGGGTATCGGTGAGGTACCGGTCGAACAGCGGGTTCTTCATGCGGCGCGCGATGGCGTCGATGGGGACGCCGCGGGCCGCAATATAGGCGCCCGCCAGCTCCCAGTTGCCGAGGTGGCCCGTCACGAGAATCAGGCCACGTCGGTGCCCCATCGCCTCATCGACGACGGAGAAATTCGATCCCTCGAACAGGTCGAGGACGGCGTCGCGTCCGAGGCGGGGCAGGATCGCTGCCTCGATGGACGCGCGACCGAGGTGCTCGTAGGCGCCGCGCGCGATACGCCTGACGCCGCGCTCGCCAAGTCCCGGAAACGCGGCCGCGATCTGTTTCTCCACGACCTGCCGCCGGATCCCGAGCGGCCGGTAGCCGAGCGCTCCGATCCGTGCCCCGATGCTGCCGGCGAGACGCCAGTCGAGCGACCCGAGGGCGCCGACGACGGCGCGGATCGCCACGTATTCCGCGCGGTGGGAGAGGCTCAATGCGTCGCTCACTGGCGGACCTGCCGTTCCCACAGGCGAGCGTACTTCGCGGCCACGCTCATGGCGGCGAGCGCCGCAACGACGACACCGGCCGCGCCGTCGAGAAACCCGCCGCGCAGCAGATACATCGAGAGGAAACGTGCGGGCGGCTTGACGGCCACCGTCCATACGCCGACACGCCGCCCACGCTCGTAGCTCTGCTCCGCCCACCAACGGCTGTACCGGTCGAGCTTCGCGAAGAACTCGCCGAGTGACGCGTAGGGGTAGTGCAGCATGGGCTCCGCGAGCTCGCCGACAGGGCCGTCGGCGACGACGTGCTCGTGGACCGGGCGTTCATCGTAGCGCATGCGGCTTCGGAAGAGACGGATGGGCCGGTCGCGCTCCCATCCGCCGTGCCTGATCTCCCGTCCGAGAAAGAAGTTGCGCCGGCGCACGCGGTAGGCGTCACTCGACGCGGCACGGCGAACGACCGCGGCCACCTCGTCGCGCAGTGCGGGCGTCGCTCGCTCGTCGGCGTCGATCACGAGGATCCATTCGTGGCGCGCGCGCGCGATCGCGGCGTTCCGCTGGCGTCCGATCGTCGTGAACGGGTGGCTGAACACGACGGCGCCCGCTCGGCGCGCGACGCCGACTGTGTCGTCCGACGAGTCATTCTCGACGACGATGACCTCGGCGGCCCAATCGACGCTCGCAATGCACTCGGCGATCTCCGCGGCTTCGTCCTTCGCGGCGATGATCGCCGAGCAGGGCACGCGGCCAGCGGGCGTGCTATCGGCCGCGGGCGTCACAGCGGTGGCACTTTCGCTCAGGTGCGCCATCGCGAGCGGTCGCGCGCGATTTCCGTCGCGCGCTCGAAGCCGTCGATCATTCCCTTCTCCGAAAAGTCGCGGGTCACGCGCGCTCGGCCCGCGTTGCCCATGGCCGCGCGTCGCTCTTCGTGCGCGAGCAGCACGGCAACGCGGGCCGCCATGGTCGCCGGGTCGGGCTGGGCGAGCAGGACACCGGAGATGCCGTCGGCCACGTAATGCTGCGACAGCGAATCGCGCTCGGCCAGGACGGGAATGCGCAGCGCCATGAGATCGAGATACCCGAACGCCGCGTTGTCACCGCCGGCCGCGACCCACGCCAGGTCCGCGGCCGAGAGCACGGCGTGCTGGTCGGGCTCCGGCCCGGCGTGCAGCACGATCTCGGTGATGCCTAACGCCGCGGCGTGCATGCGGAGGTCCTCGTCATCCGAGCCCGGGCCCACCATCACGACGCGCAACCCGGGATGCCGCGGCGCGAGGAGGGC
>DASURJ010000668.1:0-3253 GCA_036280115.1 Gemmatimonadaceae bacterium | reverse complement strand
GACGCGACGGCGCGGTTGCTCGCGTTGAGCACGGCCACGGGGTTGAGTGCGTGCGCGGAGTTCCGCGCCCCGTTCCTCATGGACGCCGAGGGGCGAGCGTCGATCGCATTCGAGTCGGCCGTGACGCAGGGCGGCGTCGTGCATCGGCTGCTCGTCATGCGCCACGACGGGCGCGTCGCGACGATCGTGACGGCCGACAATCTCCTTCGCGAGCTCATCGACGCCGCGCGGGGCGCGGCGGCGTTCGTTCGGTCGGGGTCGTCCGAGAGTCGATGACCTCCAAACACAGGCACGCGTCCTGCGCGGGTCGATGGAATTCCGGAGGGCCCATGACAACACGATCACTTCTCGCGGCGGCCGCCGCGGTTTTCTCGCTCGCGACAGCGTCCCCCAGCTCGGCCCAGATCACGACCACCATCGTGCCCCGCAAGCCGAGCGAGCAGGCGCAGGCCGAGGCCGCGCGGCGCGAGGCAGTGCAACAGGACAGCATCACCCGCGTCACCCTGACGGGCATGAAGGAATGGGTGGACTCGGCTGCGAACGCGCTCGCGGTTCGCCCGGACACCTCTGGGGTCCCGAGCGTCACCGGCGTCGCGGCACCACCGCCGCCACAGGCGGCCCCCAACGATTCCGCTCGGGCGTCGCAGCAGCAGCCGCCGACCGCCCAATCGGAGTTTCGTGAGGGAGGACGCGCTCCCGACACGGCGACGTCGTTGCCAACTCTGGCCGTCGCTGGTGGGGTGCTGATCGTGCTCGGAGCGCTGATGCGGCGCCGGTCGGCTGCAACGGCGCGCACCCGTCGGTAATGAACTGGCCCACGAGCCTGCGGCCTTTCGCGTCGCAGTGGAAGCGCAGCGTTGGCGGGGGGATGATCGTGCTCGGCTCCCTTCTTCTGCTCACGGCGGGAACCAGCGCCGCACGAGGGGCGATCGCGCGTGATGCCGCGCGTACGCGGTGGGCGGAGCTCGAAGCAGAGAGGGCCGTCGCTGGGGGTCGTCGAGCAGTTACGCGATCGGGGCGGACGGCGATCATGCGCGGAACGCCGGTCGCGCGTCTCGTGATACCGCGGATCGGGCTCGACGAGATCGTCGTCGAAGGCGTGTCGGACGCCGATCTCCGCGCCGGCCCCGGACACATGATCGGGAGCGCTTTTCCTGGGGCGCCCGGCAACGCGGTGGTTTCGGCACACCGGGATCGCCATTTCCGATCGCTCGGCCGTCTCGTCGTAGGGGATACGATCCACACCGAAAGCGATGCGGGGCGCGTCTCGTGGACCGTGTCACGCGTTCGCGTTGTCGATGCGGACGCGCGGGTGCTCTGGTCGACTCGGGTGCCCGCGCTCACGCTCACGACTTGCTGGCCGATCCGCTTTTTCGGGCCCGCGCCGGATCGCCTGATCGTCGAGGCGACGCCCGTTTCCTGACCGGAGCCCACGGCGGACGCGGAAACTACGGGGGCCGAGAGAAACGGGCTCGGAGCTGGCAGCCCGACCTTGGCGCGCTTACGCTGTGGGCGCGCAACGGTACGATGAAATTCGACTCTCACCCCCAAAGTGTCACCCATTCACTTCACACCCGCGGTCGCGGCGGCGCTCGCCGAGCGGCGCGCCGTCGTGGCGCTGGAAAGCTCCGTCTTCGCCCAGGGGTTGCCCATCCCCGCCAATGCCGAGGCGGCGAAGCGTATGGTTGCCGCCATCGAGGCGGTTGGCGCCGTACCGGCCATTGCCGCCGTGGCTGGGGGTAAGCCGCAGTTCGGACTCGGGGACGACGAGCTCGCGCGCTTCCTGGCGCGTGACGGCGTGGCCAAGGTGAGCGCACGTGACATCCCTGCGGCGATAGTCGAGGCACGCGACGGAGCCACCACGGTCGCGGCCACGCTCGCGCTCATGGCGCTCACGCCCATCCGAGTGTTCGCTACCGGTGGCATCGGCGGCGTGCACCGCGAGCCCCAGTTCGACGAATCCGCCGACCTCGCCGAGCTCGCGCGCACGCCGGTCATCGTCGTGTGCTCGGGGGCGAAGTCGATCCTCGATCTCGAGGCGACGAACGAGCGGCTCGAGTCGCTCGGGATCGTTGTCGCTGGATATCGCACGCGCGAGATGCCGGGGTTCTTCTTCGCCGACACCGGTATTCCGATTGCGCTGACGGTCTCGAGCGCCGACGAAGTTGCCCGCCTGCTCGCGACGCATCGGTCGCTCGGTCGGTCGCAGGCGATCGTCGTCATGCAACCACCACCCGCCGAGCACGCGGTGCGGCGCGCGCACATCGAGCGGGCGCTCGACACGGCACTCGACGACGCAAAGCGCCACGGGGTGCGTGGCGGTGCGGTTACGCCTTACCTGCTGACCGCTGTCGAACGTGCGTCAGGCGGTCGGACGCTCGCGGCGAACGTTGCGCTCCTCGAGGCGAACGCTGCGCTCGCCGCGGAAATTGCCATCGCCTGCGCACGACTCGCCGCCGCCCCTGTACCGGCCCCCCGCGACCCGTAGCTCGGCCAGCGTGTCCGGTCACGGCGTGTGCTGTCCGGACAAAAAGGCTGAGCGAAATCCGCAGTGTGCCCCACGCGCTGCCCACGCGTCAACAGGAGGAAGACCACGTATTATTCCGGAGGCGAAAACGAACAGGCGGTTGGGGTGGGACGTGACGCGATTTCTCGCCCGCAAACGCGTGCAACCCGCTGGTCGATCCGGTGTTGAACTCCGGGCCATGCGAGTAGTACAATAGGCATACACTCATGAGCTGGAGGTTAACCGAGATATGCCGACCCCATTCCTGAGTTCCGAAGAGTACGATGAGCGCGCCCACCAGTTGTACAACGAGGGGCAGTATGACGAAGCGCTTGACGTACTTCGGGAGGGACTCGCGCTCTATCCGAACGCGGTAGAGCTGCATATTGGGGTTGGTTACGCTCGGCTCGCCCGTGACGAATTCGCGTGGGCACGACGCAGCTTCGAAGAGGCGCTGATCCTCGACCCCGAACACGAGGACGCGCTGGCCGGCCTCGGTGAAACCCTGCTCAAATTCGGGCGCACGGATGCAGCCGTGAAGAGCTTCCGGCGTGTGCTCGAGCTCGGTTACCAGGACGACGTCGACCTCATGCTGCAGGTCGGCCGTGCGCTCTTCCGTGAAGGCCTCATCGACGAAGCGAAGGAGTTCTTCCAGATCGCCGTCGAGCACGCGCCGGAGTCCGCGGAAGCGGTCGCGCTCGTGGGCTACGCCCAGCACCGACTTGGCGACGACAACTCCGCCATTTC
>DASURJ010000667.1:0-2786 GCA_036280115.1 Gemmatimonadaceae bacterium | reverse complement strand
GCCATGGCCACCGGCTGCCTTGATGGCCGTCACCGCATCCTGACGCGTCGCGCCGAAGGCGGGCCAGAGACCGAACAGGATGCCCGTCACGACCGCGAGCCCGGCGGCGAATGCCAGCACTCTCAGGTCGAGCTGTGCGGGCGCAACGCCCGCGAGCTTCGCGGGCATGAGCGTGCGCAACACGCTCAAGATGACCGGGGCGATCGCGATCCCGACCAGCGCGCCACCGACCGAGAGCATCACGCTCTCCGCGAGAAGCTGGCGCAGGAGCCGCGGACGCGTGGCGCCCAGGACTGAACGGACGGCGATCTCACGCGACCGCGACGCGCCGTACGAAAGCAGGAGGTTCGTGACGTTGGCGCACGCGATGAGAAGCAGCAGGGCGGTGATCGCGAAGAGCACGAGCAGGGCGGTGCGGCGATCGCCCACGAGCCGATCGCGGAGCGGCCTGGTCGCACCGTCGGCCCGAATCCGGTCGAGCGTCTCGTCGCTGGAGTATCGCCGGCCCGGCTCACGCGGCATCGCGCTGACCACCTGCTCCCAACCCTGGCGCACTCGCGTCTCCGCCGCTTCGGGCGGCACGCCGGGCAACCTGCGCGCGATGACGACTGAAGGCAGGTAGCCGCGGAAGGGCTCGAACGTCTTCGACGTGACGGGAATGCTCATCGGGATCCAGAGGTCGCTCTCCTCGGGGAACGAGAACCCCGGGGGCATGACTCCGATGACCTCGTAGCGGGCCGTATTGAGCGGAATCGTCGAGCCGATCACGTCCTGCCCGGCGAACTCGCGCTGCCACAGCCCCCAGGACAACACGACGACGTTAGGCGCTCCGGGCACGCCATCCTGAGACCCGATCGGCCGCCCCCGAACCGGGGGCACCCCGAGGGTGGCGAAGAAGTCGCCCGAGACCACGCCGGCCTTCACACGACGCGGACGTTCGGGATCCGCGAGGTTCAAGCCGCCCGACGCGTACGCCGCGACATGCGAGAACACGTCGCGCATCTCGCGCACGTGATCGATGTCGAACGACCGCACGCGAGGCTCGGGCCGCGCGAAACGCAGGTCCGACGGGATGTTGACCTGGTCGAGCGTCAGCAGCTGTTCGGCTCGCGGGAACGGGAGTGGCCGCAGGAATGCGGCGTCCACAGCGCTGAACATCGCCGTCGTCGCGCCGATACCGAGCGCGAGAATCCCCACGACGGCACCGGTAAAGCCCGGGCGATGGCGAAGCCGGCGCGCGGCGTATCGGATATCCTGCCCGAGCGCGTCGGTGCCACCCCACTCCCACAAGCTGCCGAGCATGTCATCCTCCGTCAGCGGGTGTGTGCCGTTCCTAGCAGAGAGCATCCATGTCAGACACGAGACCCCGCTCGAGCGTTCGCGCCTCGTCTCCTATCGCTGCCTCACGAATCGCACGAATCCGCCGAACCCCCGATAACTCCCAGAGATCGTGTCCCCGCGGATCTCACCGGTGAACACCTCCACCGTATCGGTGGCCGACCAGTTCCGAAGAAACGAGAGCTGGACCCGCCCGTTATGCACGGTGCCGAGCAGACCGTCGATCGGGTCGTTGGGTTGCGTGAACGTCGGACGACGCTCGAACCGGCCGCTCAACGCATCCGCCTGGTCCGACCGTCCGGCGCGCGACTCGACGTAGAGCTCCAGACTGAGGTAGGGCGTGGTCGCGGCCTGCTCCGGCGGACCATCGAATCGGAACAGTCCCGCCGCCGGTTCCGTCTGCGGCGCCACGACGCGGAACTCCTGGAACCGAAGCCGAACCAGCGACCCGAACAGACCGATCCCGCCCTGCACGCGACTGATGAGCCCCGTGCCCGACAACGCGTCGTTGTTCGTTCGATACCAGTCGTAGTAGTTCGAGTCCACCGCCGACACGGTCACCGCCTGCGGAAACCCCGGGATGAACACACGCGGCAGGACGTTGACGTCGACGTTGCGAAGCTCTCCCGTGAGGCGAATACGCGTACTGTCCGTGAAGAACGATCGCGGGCCGAACGGCGTCTCGATCCGCACGAAGTAGCTTCGTGCGCCCGGCGATGCCGGCCATGCCACGACTGCCGTGTCCCTGGCGCGGTCGAAGACGCGCTGCTCCGCCGCGACCGCCGCATCGCCTCCCGGCACCGCCGTCTCGGCGAGGATCTCGGTGCCGCTGATGGTCCGAATGGACAGCCGATAGCTCCCGCCGCGCGTGAGCGTGTTCCCGGGCAGCGTGAACCGGTAGATGCCCGCGCCTTTGCCATCCCCGCGCGTGACATTGTCCTCGATCCCGAACAGTGTCTGCCCCTCGGGTGTCGTCAGGCGCACCGTGGCTCCACTCTCTGCGATCCCCTCGTCGCTCACGACGGGATCGGTGAGGTCGAACGGCGGCGCAATCAGGAACACCGACCCCGTTCGCGTTCGCTCGAGCAGAACGACCTGCGTCGCGGCGGTGGCGCTCAGCACGCTGTGCAGCGCGATGCGCGGCTCCGTGCGTGGGATCGAGACTTCCTCGAGCTCACACGCGCCGAGGAGAGCGAGTGATGTAAACCAGGCGATGCGGCGCGAAGTACGCTCAGAACGCAAGGCGAACCCCCACGCTCGGCAGAATCGGGAACTGCGAGATCGCTCGACGGGTCGGGCGATCCGTGGAGTACTCGTAGAGGTACACGAACACGTTCTTCGCGTTGTACACGTTCGCGAGGCTGAGGTACGGGACGAGCGTCGCGCGGCCGACGGTGAATTCTCTCGACGCGTCGAGGTCGAGCCGATGCGTCGCGGGAAAGCGAGCG
>DASURJ010000666.1:0-3591 GCA_036280115.1 Gemmatimonadaceae bacterium | reverse complement strand
CGAGGACCACGACGTCACCTACGCGACCCTCATGGGACGGGCGACGGTGCACCGAGATCCACGAAATCCGCGGCTTCAGCCGTTCCTGGACTCCGCCACGGTGCGTTTCTTCTGGCCGGACTTCCCGCGAGACTTCGTGCTGATCGAGGTGGTGCCCGACTGGCTGGAGTTCATCGGGCCCGGGCTCTGGAACGATCCGGACACGTGGCGTCCACAGGCCGTGGTGTTCGAGTAGAGGGGCACACGCTGCCACGCGCACCGTGACCCCACCATGTTTACCTGCGGTCAGCGCTGACGTCTTCCCGTAGGTTTGCCCTTTCCCCCCAGCAGTCCCGAGGTGCTCATGCAGGTGCTCCCGCGAAACGCCCGCCTCGCCTCCCTCGCCGCGTTCGCGACGATCGTCGTCGCGGTCTCCGCGTTCGCTCCCGCGAAGGAGGCCGCGCTCTCGCCGCGCTTCAATCACGTGATGCTGTTCGTGTCCAACCTGGATTCGTCGATCACGTTCTACACGACCGCGTTCGATCTCCAGGTCGCGCAGCGCATCACCGAGCTGACCGTGACCGGTGCGAACGGTCCGGGGACGCCGCGGCCCGTGAAAATGGCCCTGCTCAAGTTTCCAGGACAGGAATTCGTGCTCGAGCTGTCCGAGCGACCGGCGTCGGCGCCGACGGCCTCAGGTCCGGCTCCGTACTACCAGCACCTCGGCGTCGACGTTCGCGACATCGAGGCGGCTGCCGAGCGCGTGCGGAAAGCGGGAGGGCGAAATCCGTCCGCCATCCAGACCGTCAGCACGTCGAGTGGAACGGTCGCGAAGAACATGTTCTTCCGCGGGCCGAGCGGAGAGCTGGTCGAGCTGATGCAGGTCGTCTCCGGCGAGTTCTGATCTTCGCAGTTCGCCTCGCGACTTTCACTGGTCAGCCCGAAGTGCCGTCACGGGATCGACGCGGGTCGCGGATCGCGCCGGTCCGTACGCGGCGATCATCGAGACGACGATCAGTATTGCAGCCGCGCCGAGAAGCGCGGCTGGGTCGGTCGGACTGACCTCGAAGAGAAGGGCGGTGAGCAGGCGCGACGCCGCGAGCGCGGTGACCAGTCCAACGACGGTGCCGATCCCTACGACCACGAAAGCCTGGGCGAGCACGGCGCGCCGCAGTCGGTCCGGCGACGCACCCAGCGCGGCGCGGACGCCAAGCTCGCGCGTGCTCCCACGCACGGCCGCCGCCATCACACCGTAGAGTCCGATGGACGCGAGGAGCAGCGATACGAGCGCGAACCCGAGGAGCAGCATCGCGCTCAGCCGCGGCTGGGCGAGCGGCGCGGCGAGCAGTTGATTCATGGTGTCCGCTCCCCAGAGCGTCACGACCGGGCTCACGTCATGGGTCGCTCGGCGCAGCGCAGGGAGCACGGCGGCGAGGTCACCAGACGTTCTGATCGCGAAGATCCCCTGCCAATAGGCCTGCCGCCAGGGCAGATAGATCGACGGCGACGACTCGCGTAACGAGCGGTAGTGGATGTCCGCGGCGACACCGACGACCGTACGCGGCGTCGTGGAGTCGGGGCCCCAGTAGTAGATGCGTTTGCCGATGGGGTCCTCGTCAGGCCAGAGACGGCGCGCGATCGACTCGCTCACCACGGCCACCATCTGGCCGCGTTCGTCATCCGTCTCGCTGAATCCGCGCCCCCGGATGATGGGAATACCGAACGTCCGGAAGTACTCGGGGCCTCCGGTCTCCACGGGTACCATCGGATTCGTTTTCATTTCCTCCGGCGTTTGGCCCTCGAGATCCAGACGGCCAATGAACGCCGCCGCGCCGATGAACGGCGGTATCAGCGTGGGCGTCACGGACGTCACACCGGGCACGCCGCGCCACGCCGTCGCCAGACGCTCGCCGAGTGCGTAGACGCGTGACTGATCGAACTTGCCCGACGCGTCGTTCCACTCGCTCGGCGGGAACGACGTCGAGAGCACGGACAGATGCTCGGACGTGTACCCGAGGTCCACGCCCTGGAGCCGCGCGAGGCTGCGACCGAGGAGACCTGCGCCGGCGAGCATGACGAGCGCGAGCGCGACCTGAGACGCGACGAGTGCGTACCGCACGCGTCGACGCGCGCTCGTCTCTGTGCCGGCGCGTGCGTCGAAGCGGAGCGACGTGGCCAGGTGCCCGCGAGAGGCCAGGAGCGCCGGCACCACCCCGAACGCGAGCACGGCGATGGACGTGACGACGACGGCGACGCCGATCGGCGCACCGGCCAGCCCGACCACGTCAATGCGCGGCAGCCCTGGCGGAGCGAACGCAATGAGCAGGCGTATGAGTGCGACCGAACAGAGGAGCCCCAGCATCCCACCGGCCAGTCCAAGCAGGCCGCTCTCGACGACGAGCTGGCGGGCGACATCGCCGTACGTGGCACCGAGGGCTCGTCTGATCGACAACTCACGGGCTCGACTGGTGGCGCGGAGGAGAAGCAGATTCCCGACGTTGACGCAGGCGATGAGCAGAAGGAGGCCGACGGCTGCACCGAGGACGCGCAGCGCGGGGCGCACCTCGCCAACCACGGCCTGGGTAAAGGTCTCGACGTGAACGCCATCGAACGCGCGATCCGGGAAAAGGCGGTTCATCGTCCCCAGGAACTCCGACTGCGCGGCCAATGCGGTAGCGTTAGGCGCGAGCCGTGCGATGGCGATGACCGACAGCTTGTCCGATGGCTGCCACGCGGGCATCCAGACCTCGACACCCGCCGGGTAATCCAGCCCGGGCGGCGCCACACCGACAATCCGGTACCTCGTTCGGCCGTACGGCTCGAGCAGCCGGCGACCCACGATGTTCGCGTCGCCAGCGAAGTGCTTGCGCCAGGCGCCGTGGCTCAGGACGAGCACAGGCTCCGCGCCGGGTACCTCGTCGGTCGGGACCAGCAGCCGTCCGAGCGCGGCGCGGGTGCCGAGGACGTCGAAGAAGTTCCCGGTGACGGTGGTTCGCTGGACGACGATCGGCCGGTCGCCGTCCACGAGTGGCGAGCTGGCCGCGCCCCAGTGGGCGATCCCCGCGATACCGCGCATCGTGCGGCTCGTCGCCGCAACTTTCGGCAGATCCTCGCGGAGCAGGTAGTAGTCGGCGTTCGGATCGCCGCGATAGGTGTACAACTCGACGACGCTGTCCTGGTCTCGTACGGGCAGCGTCCGCAGCAGCACGGCGTCGAAGACCATGAACATCGCCACTGCCATCCCGATCCCAACGCCGAGGATGAGAATCGCAGTGGCGGTGAACGAGGGTGCGCGGCGAAAACCACGGAGCGCGATGCGGATATCCTGAATGACGCGGTCCATCGTCGAGCCTCAGGCAGGAGACCCGCGGAAGCTAGCCCCGGGGCAGTCCGAGCGCAGCGAGGGAATGGTAGTCATCGGCCTCGAGGGGCCCTTCTTTCGGGACGACGGCGATTCCTCCCTTCGTCGCGTGCGCCCCTCAGGGCAGGCGCTGCGCTCGGAATGACAGGGGCGGAAGACCGACTTGCCGAGTCGAAGGAAGGTCAGTGTGATGGCGGGGTTCGTGTGCGCCCCCGAACGGCGTCCCCACGGCGGATAGATGATCCCGGCAC
>DASURJ010000665.1:0-3317 GCA_036280115.1 Gemmatimonadaceae bacterium | reverse complement strand
TGACCCAATGGGAGTCCCCTTCCATGCGGATGTCCTCGATCGCACCGGTCCCGTCGACGTGTCCTTGCACGAAATGCCCGCCGACGCGTCCATCGGCCGGCAGCGGACGCTCCAGGTTGACGCGTGCGCCCCGCTTCACCGAACCGAGTGTCGTCACCCGCGCCGTCTCGGGGGACACATCCGCGTGGATCCCTTCCGCGTCCGCAGACACCACCGTCAGGCAGACGCCGTCGACCGCCACGCTGTCGCCCGGCTGAAGTTCGGGGGCGAGCGAGGTCGCAACCCTCAGCCGGTAACCGGCCGGGGTCGGTTTCACTTCGGATATCTCTCCCACCGTCTCAATCAGCCCCGTGAACATGTCCCTCCAGCAGCGTATCGCCAGCGCCTACCGGAACCGCCGTGCGTCCTGAGATACGGCTCGCACTCATGACCTGCCCCTCCAGCCACCGGACGCCCGCGTCGCCGAGCACCTCAGCCCCAACACAGATCTGGACGCGATCCACGAGGTTCGCGTCCCAGAACGCCGCATGAAGCAGCGCCCCGCCTTCCACGACGAGCGACGATATGCCCCGGGCGCCCAGCGCCTCGAGCGACGCGCGCAGCCTCCCGCCGTCCATGACGAGAAGCTCCGCACCGCGGGCTTCGAGCTCATCCGCCCTGGCCCGGGACGATTCCACTGATTGGGAAGTACAGGCAATTATGACCGGTCCGGCCTCGAGGGTGCGGAAGACGCGGGCGCCGGGCGGCGTTCGCAGGCGGCGGTCGTAGATCACCCGCACCAGCGGTCGATGGCGGAACGCCCCGCGTGCGGTCAACAGCGGATCGTCCGTCAGGATGGTTCCGGAGCCGACCGCAATCGCGTCCACTTCCGCGCGGTCGCGGTGGACCAGGCGGGCGGCCGCTGCTCCCGTGATCGGCGTCCGTTTCCCTGGCGCCGCGGCGATCCTGCCGTCGAGACTCAGCGCCGCCTTCATCGTGACGTACGGGCGCAAGCGCTGCACGCGCGTGAAAAATGCGGCGTTGAGACGGTTGGCCTCGTCAGCCAGCACGCCGCTGAGGACCTCGATGCCTCGCCCGCGCAACCACGCCGCCCCGCCGGCCGCAAGGGCGTTCGGATCCTCCGTGGCAATCACGACCCGCTTGATGCCGGCCTCCGCCACGAGCGGCGCGCCCGGTCCGGTGCGCCCCACATGGGTGCACGGTTCGAGCGTGCAATACAGCGTCGCGCCACGGGCGCGCGGCCCCGCATCACGCAAGGCGTAGACTTCGGCGTGAGGACCGCCCGCGACCTCGTGAGCCCCGCGTCCGACGATGACCCCTTCGTCATCGACGACGAGTGCCCCCACCATTGGATTCGGCGACGTGGTGGCGCGTCCGCGCTCGGCCAACTGAAGCGCCTTCCGCATGAAGAACGCATGCATGCTGCTTAGCCGGAGGCTTCGCCGGCGGGGCGTGCTGTTACCACTTCTCCTCGAACAGCGCGTCGACGTACTCGTCCGGTGAGAACGGGATCAGGTCATCGATCCCTTCACCGATGCCGACGTAACGGATTGGCAGCTTCAGGTCGTGGGCGATCGCGACGGCAATGCCCCCTTTGGCGGTGCCATCGAGCTTGGTCAGCACGATGCCGTTCACGCCGGCGACGCTCGTGAACTCGCGCGCCTGCGCCAGCCCGTTCTGCCCCACCGTCGCGTCGAGCACGAGCAGGACTTCGTGCGGCGCCCCTTCGACCTCGCGCGCCGCCACGCGGCGGATCTTCTCGAGCTCCGACATCAGGTTGACGCGCGTGTGCAGCCGTCCCGCGGTATCGACGAGGACGACGTCGCGCCCGCGCGCCTTCCCGGCGACGAGCGCATCGAACACGACGGCTGCCGGATCGGAGCCGGTCCTGGCGCGGACGATGTCGACACCGGCGCGGTTGGCCCAGATCTCGAGTTGCTCAACCGCCGCGGCGCGGAACGTGTCGGCCGCGCAGATCATCGGGGTCTTGCCAGTGTCCCGCAGCAGCCGCGCCAGCTTGCCGACCGTCGTCGTCTTTCCGGTCCCGTTCACGCCGACGATCATCACGACGTGCGGCTTGTGGCCGTTCTGCGGCGGGCCTTCGGCGGCGCGCAGGATGGAGCGGATCTCTTCCTTGACCAGCGTCCGGAGCGACTCCCCGCGACCGCGTTTCGCTTTCACGGCGTTGACGATCTGGTCCGCGGCGGCGACGCCGACGTCAGCGGAAATCAGCGCTTCCTCGAGCGCCTCGATGGTCTCGATGTCAACCTGACGGCCGCGGCTCTCGGGCGTGTCGGAGAGCTTGACGACTTCCTCGAAGCGCTCCTTCGTGCGTGTGAGCGATTGTTTTATCCGATCAAAAAAGCCCATTCGAAAGACTCTAAAACTCCGAACTATGAACTCCGAGGTATGAACTCGTGAACAGTGAACTTCGAATGTCGAACTACGAACTCAGAATCAACTCCAGTTCCTAGTTCTCAGTTCGTCGTTCTTGATTCTTAGTTCGTCATTCGGAGTTCATAGTTCGGAGTTTTACCCGTCCACCTCGGCTCGTTGCCGACGCAGCATCAGGGTCTCGACGGCGCGCAGCGGCGGTGTTCGTCCGTCCAACACTTCCTGCATCTGTGCCGCGATCGGGAGCTCGATCCCGTAGCGCGCGCCGAGTGCCAGCGCCGCCCGCGTGGTCCGGACCCCCTCGGCGACCATCCGCATCCCGCTCAGGATGTCCTCGATCCGGCGTCCCCGGCCCAGCTCGATCCCCACTCTCCGGTTCCGGCTGAGATCTCCGGTGCAGGTGAGAACGAGATCGCCCAGTCCGCTGAGACCGGCAAGCGTCTCGCGCCTGCCGCCGACCGCGATCGCCAGGCGGGTGATCTCGGCCAGGCCTCTCGTGATCAACGCGGCGAGCGCGTTGTGGCCGAGGCCGAGCCCTTCGACGCACCCCGCGGCGATCGCGATCACGTTCTTCAACGCCCCCCCGATCTCCACGCCAACGACATCGTCGTTCACATAGAGACGCAACCCCCGGCCACGGAAGTGTTCCTGGACCGCGGCAGCGGAATCGCTGCTGGCCGATGCCGCGAGGACGGCGGCAGGCAATCCGAGCGCCACTTCGACGGCGAAGCTGGGCCCGGACAGCACCACGGTCGTGCAGCAGCCCTTCGTCTCTTCGCCGATCACCTCGGACATGCGCTCGAGCGTGTCCACCTCGAGCCCCTTGGTGGCGCTGACGAGAATCGTCCCCTTCGCCAGGTGCGGCGCGAGTCGTTGGGTGACCGCTCGCAACCCGTGGGACGGAACCGCAAGCACGACGAATC
>DASURJ010000664.1:0-4598 GCA_036280115.1 Gemmatimonadaceae bacterium | reverse complement strand
CGGACCAGCCACGCGACGAACCGGAAGAAGCCGATCGGGCGGCGTAATGCCAACGCCAACCCACGACCGCTCGACCGGAGGGAGTTGTGCGTGAGCGGCGTGCGCTCCAACCCGCGTTCGGCAACGAGTCGCGAGACAGCCGGGTGAGCCGGTCGGAGTGAATGCACCGTGGTGTCCACGCCCGCCCTGGCCAACGCGCGCACGTCGAATGCAGCGAACGTCTCGTAGGGCACCGGGAACCCCATGGTGACATACGCGACACGCAGAGGTCGCTGCCGCGCGTCCGTGGGACGCGCGATGGGCTCCGCGTACGGGGCCACGCGCGTCATGGGATCACCGGAGCGTGAGGGCCGGCGGCGTTCGGCCGCACACGTCGCTCCACCACCCGTTCCCTGTTCGGCCGCATGAGCCGAGCGGGTGCCGTGCCTAACAACCCCAGTACGAACCATGTGGGCTTGAAGTCATCGCGGCTGCCCGGCAGCAGCATCACGATGAGCAGCGCGCACAGCACGAGCGCCAACCGCCGTTCGGACGGCGGTGCGCGCAGGCTGTACACGATCGCGACGACGATGAGCGACGAGAATAACAGCAACCCCACCACACCTTGCTCCACGCCGACCGCAAGAAACGCGTTGTGCGCCGATCGCGCAGAACCGAGCGTTGGTGCCACCGCGGTTCCGAACGCGCCGGCGCCGACGCCAGTGAACGGATGCTCGAAAAAGACGTCGAGCCCGGACTGCCAGATCGCCGAGCGGTTGCCAAAGGTGCCCGACGTGATCTCGTCAGACGTGCTTGCGAGACGGACCCACGTCGATTCCGGCACGATCGCGAGCGCGAACGCCGCGGTTGCCCCGCCGGCGACGATGACGAGAAGCTTCGAGCGTGGCCCGAGTTGCGAGAGCGTCAGCGGAATGACCGCCAGCGCCAGACAGGCGATGATGAGCGCCCCCCGCGACCCGGTGAGCAGGGTGGCGGCCAGGGCGGCCGGAATGTACGAACCGTTCGCGAGACGACGCCACGTCCGCGCCGACCGATCGTTCGCCAGCAGCCACGCCATCGGAATCGTCAGGGCCAGCACCGCGCCAAGGTCATTCGGGTTTGCACCGGTCGCGGAGTATCGGCCGACTTCGAGGGCGGCACCCGACACGTAGTTCGACACGATCGCCAGCGCGCAGACGTACGAGCCGAGCACGAACGCCTGGAGCAATTGGCGGCGGCGGGCGTCGGTGATGGCGAGCTCCGATACGAGCCATACGAACAACGCGAGCTGCGCGTAGGTCTCGAGACGCGTCTGACTGGTCTGGTAATCGATGGTCCAGAAGAGGGTCAGCCCGGTCCAGAGCACGAAGCACAATGCGAGGAGCACCAACGCGCCGGGTCGCCTGAATCGGCCTTCGGTGACGATGGTTGCTGCACCGGCGGCGAACGCCACGAGGCCAAGCAGCCTCGTCACGGCGCCAACGCCGGGAATCACCACGACGTTCTCCCAGGGGATTGTGAAGACCACGATCCACAGGGCGAGGAACGCGACGTTATGCATTCGCCAGTGACTCGGTAACGAGGCGAAGGTAGCCATCGACCGCGCGATCTTCGTCGAACTGCGCTACGATGGTATCAGGCGCACGTCGCTTCGGATGGTCGAGGACCGCGCAGATCGCCCTCGCCATCCCCTGCGCGTCACCTACCGCGACGGTTCGCCCGAGCTCGCCATCGCCGATCAGCTCGCGCATGCCAGGATCGCACTCCGTGGCGACGACCGGGGCGCCACAGGCGAGCGCCTGAATCAGAACGCCAGGTGAGCCCTCACTGGCCGACGAAAGCACGAACACGCCAGCTCGCGCCATGTAGGCGAACGGGTTCGGGCTGAATCCAGGGAGGCCCACGTCGGATTCGACTCCCAGCTCTCTCGACAGCGCTTCCAGACGCTCTCGTTCCGGTCCTTCACCCAGGATCAGGAGCCGGCACGGTCGCTCCTGCCGCACGAGGGCGAACGCATTGAGCAGTGTCGCGAAGCCCTTGACGACACTCAGGCGTCCGACGCCGAGCACGACGGGTACGTCCGGATCGGCGAACCACGGATGCTCGACGGGCGCCTCGGCCTTTCGTCGGACGTCGGCTCTGAGCAGCGGGCTGGGGAGCGTCCGGATGCGGGTGCGGGGGACACGGGCCGTTCGCACCAGATCGGTCGCGACGCCTGACGAGACGGCAACGACGACGTCCGCGCGTGGATACGACCATCGGACGAGCGATCGCAGCATCGTCTTCCTCGGTTGCGGGGCAATCTGGATGTCCCAGGAAAAGCGGCTGGCCTGTCGCACGATGGTCCGCGTTGGCGTTGCGGCGAGCTGCGATGCCCAGACCGCGACCACGTTCGCCGTGTTCAGTGTCGAGAGGAGAACGCTTGGTTGCTCGCGCCGGAGGTATTTCACGAGGTGTGGCAGGCTCGCGATGACCTTCGGCGCGTCGAGCACGAAGAGCCGGACCGACGATGGGACCTCGCCGAGTAGCGCGCCGGCGGCCTTGACGAGCACGAGATCGACGCGGAGGCCGCGACTGGCAAAGCCGGTGGCGAGTGTGAGCATCACCTGCTCGGCGCCCCCGCCGTGGAGCGACGGAACGAACAGCGCGACGTGTCCCTCACGCTTCACGAGCGATCGCCTCCCGCGCCTGGGCATCCGGTCGCCTCAGCCGAGCTGCATGATGCGGCGAATCTCGCGGGGGTCGCGAACGGATGCCGCAAACGCGAGGAGCTCGCGGGCGGTACGAAGCGGATATTTCCGACCGTACCAGTGGCGCGCGTAGTGCCAGTGCCGGGCGCCGATCGCGTAGCGCCGGCGCCGCGGGTTCGTGCCATGATGCTTCTCGATGATCTGCTCGTGCGAGCGCCGCATCCGCGCTTCCTGGCGCGACACCTGTCCGCCGTGATGGCGGTACAGCGCTACTGGTCCGGGCAGGTAGCCGAACACCCCGACCATCGCGCAGCGAATCCAGTAGTCCCAATCTTCCACGCCGACGAGTCCTTCATCGAAATCGCCCACCGCGCGCGAGAGCGACGCGCGAAGCAGCGGCACGACGACGGAAAACCAGTTGCGATAGTAGATGATCTCGCGGAACGAGCGCGGTGGCTCGCCGGAGATCACCGTTCTGAGCGGCTCGAGCTGCTCGGTGGCGTGGATGTAGTCGGAGTACACCAGGTCGCACTCGGGGTGCTCGGCGAAGTACGCGAGCTGGCGGGCGGTCTTCTCGGGCAGCAAGACGTCGTCCGCATCCAGGTGGGAGATGTAGTCTCCACGCGCCACATGCAGCCCGGCGTTTCGGGCGGCGGCGCCGCCGCGATTCGTCTGATGGATGACCCGGACCCGTTCGTCGTGCGCCGCGAGCGCATTGGCCACGCGGTCGGTTCCGTCGGAGGACCCGTCGTTGACGACGATGACCTCCATGTTGCGATGTGTCTGGCCGAGCGCGCTGACGACCGCGTCTTCGAGGAACGGCGCGACGTTGAATGCGGGGATGATGACCGAGACGAGTGGGAGCTCGCTCATTGCGCGCTCCGGCGGACGGGCCAGGTCATCTCCACGACACGTCGCATCTCGCGCGGGCTGCGAACCGTGAGTGCCATGGCGAACAGGTGACGCGCCGTGTGGAACGGATGGCGGCGGCCGAAGTGGTTCCGCGCGTAGTCCCAATGTCGTGCACCCACTGCCGCGCGGTAGCGCGCCGGATCGTGCGCGTAGTGCTTCGTCACGATCTGCAGCTCGGCGCGGCGGCGCCGGTCGAACATGCGGTGCGTCTGATTCCCGTGGACGCGGTACAGCGCCACAACGCCCGGAACGTAGCCGAACTGCCCGTGCTTGGCGCAGCGGATCCAGTAGTCCCAGTCCTCGGAGGCCGAGAGCGTCTCGTCGAAGCCACCGACGGCGCGGACCAGCGACGCGCGCAGCAGAACCGCCGTTGTTGCGAACCAGTTCCGGTACACGTACAGCGTCTCGAACGGAACCGGTGGCTCACCGCGCGCGTGCAACCGCGTGGGTACGAGCGATGCATCGGCAACGGAAAAGTCGGAGTACACGAGGTCGTACTCGGGGTGCGCGTCGAGGAACTCCGCCTGCAGACGCGACTTGTCGGGGAGGAAGACGTCGTCGGCGTCGAGGAACGAGATGTACTCGCCGCGTGCGACACGAATTCCGGTATTCCGCGCGGCCGCGCAGTGGCCGTTGGCCTGGTGGATGACGCGCACACGGGGGTCGGCCGCCGCCAGCCTGTCGGCTACGGCGGCGGTGTCGTCGGTCGAGCCGTCGTTCACGATCACCACCTCGACGGTCGCGCCGGGTTGATCGAGCGCGCTCCGCACGGCGTCCGGGAGGTACCGCGCCGCGTTGTACGCGGGGATGACGATCGACACGAGATGGCGACTCCCGGTGCCGTTGTCGTCCGCCGGGTACGTCCCGATCGATGCGTTAGGCGGTGACGTCACGGCACACCCTCCGCGCGAAACCGGTGAAGAAACGTCCGGACGCGCTCGCGCCCGATGTGGCGGTGCCACAGCACGGCGAGGCTCCCTGCCCAGAGCGTACCGCCGAGCAGGTAGTGTTGCCACG
>DASURJ010000663.1:0-3758 GCA_036280115.1 Gemmatimonadaceae bacterium | reverse complement strand
CCTGGGACTCGCCGAACGTCGACGCGCTCTGGGAGGAGGCCTGTGGGAAGGAGCGATGGCGTGGCGAGCTCGGCGACATGGGCGAAGGGATTCGGCGCGTGCCCGACGAGCAGCTGTGGGCGGCACGGACGCGCGACCGACAGCGCCTCGTGACTGTCGTTCGCTCACGGCTGGCGCGCCAACTGGGGTTTCGCGGTGCGGACGCCTCAGCCATCGAGCGGGCCGCGCACGCATTCGACGCGAACACGCTCACGCTCGGGTTCGCGCGCCGCTTCGTCGAGTACAAGCGACCCAATCTCTTGCTTCGCGATCCGGCACGGCTCGAGCGACTGCTCACGAACGCGGCGCGCCCAGTACAGATCGTCGTTGCGGGGAAGGCGCACCCGGACGATCCGGTCGGTGCCGCGCTGATTGCGGAATGGGTTGCGTTCGCCGCGCGACCGCAGATACGCGACTCGGTCGTGTTCCTCGAGGACTATGACATCACCCTCGCCGAGGAGATGGTCCGTGGCGTCGATGTCTGGGTGAACACGCCTCGGCCGCCGTGGGAAGCGTGCGGTACGAGCGGAATGAAAGTGCTTGCGAACGGCGGCCTCAACGCATCCACGCTCGACGGATGGTGGGCGGAGGCCTATCGGCCCGATGTCGGCTGGTCTATTGCGTCCGGGGAAATCGACGCGGCATCGGCGACGGCGGATGATGCCGATGCCGCACGCCTCTACGACCTGCTGGAGCGCGAGATCGTTCCCGCCTTCTACGAGCGGGACACCCTCGGCGTGCCGAGGAGATGGCTCGAGCGGATCCGAACGAGCATGGCCGTGCTCGCCCCGCAGTTCAGCGCAAACCGCATGATGCGCGAGTACGTGAGAGACATCTACGCACCGGCCGCGGAGCTGTACCGGCGGCGCGCGTGCGGCGGCGCGACCCTTGGCCGGGATCTCGCGGCGTGGTCCGGGCGTCTCGGACGAGACTGGCGGTCCATCCATTTCGGCCGGGTGGAGGTGAGCGAGGCGAACGGAACTCGCGTCATCTCCGTGCCCGTCTACCTCGGGTCCATTGCACCGGAGGAAGTGGCGGTCGAGTTGTACGCCGACTCGGTCGGCGGGGAGGGGTCGCAGTGCCTGACGATGACACGTGCCGCGGACCTCCCCGGCGCGGTGCACGGTGTGCTCTATCGCGTGAACGTGCCCGGCGACCGCCCGATGTCGGACTACACCCCGCGTGTGATCGCACGGCATCCCGACGCGCGAGTGCCGATGGAGGCCGCGTTCATCACGTGGTACCGCTGACGGAAGCGCGACGAGTGCGCCTCCTGGCGAGCGCCGACGGTGGCCGGCGCCCGCTAGTAGACAGTCACAGGGGTGCGACGGGCGACGGGCGACGGGCGACGGGGGACGGGGGACGGGGGACGGGCGACGGTGAGTAGTCGGGCAGTCATCCGTCGTTGGTCACGCAGTCGTCAAAGGGCCAGCGACGCGGCTGAGCACTGACGACTAATGAACTCACGACTGATGACTGCCCGACTGATCACTGCCCAACTGATCACTGCCCAACTGATCAACTGCCGGACTGATCGCTCCCCGACCGATCACCGCGACCCAAGACCGGCCCGACGGCATCGCAGACTCTCGCGGGGCCACCCGTCCACGGCGCCCGTCAAATCCACCGTGACGGAGTATCAGTAGGTATCAGGCGGCCGGCCCCGCGGCCGCGCTGTCCCCGCGCGTAACCGCCACGAGCGTGTGAGCGCGGTCGTGGCGAATGTCGAGGACTTCGCCGCGCCCGTGCGACGCCGCTGTCAGTGTGATGGAGTCGGGGCGCCGGACCGATCGCGTCAGGTGCCGCAACGGCTGGTTCGGGTCGCCGACCGTGATCTCCACGTCGCGGGTCGCGGGCTCGTACGTCACTCCGGTGAGCGTGTATCCGTGGCCCGTCACCTGGGCCCCGTGTTCAGGCTCGCTCACCTCCAGCATCACATCTCGCCCGGCGTTCCGGCGGGTGAATGCGTCGAGTGCCGCGGACCATTCCTGCGAGTGTTCGGACGTCGCCACGCCGAGCACGCGGCGCAGGAGCTCGAGCGCCTCCACCGCAGGCGGCGGCGGCACGGCCAGCACCGTCTGTTCGGCAGCGTGAACCACGCTGTCGGCCACGCTGCCGAGCAGCATGCGTCCGAATACGCCCGGCCCTCGCGTGCCGACCGCAACGATGTCGGCCGGGACATGCTCCATCGATGTGAGGATGCCATCGACCGGATCGCTGGTGACGAGACGCGTCTCGACCTTGACGCCCTCGGGAACGTACGGTGCGATCTCGGCGCGCAGGCGGTCGAACAGCTCGTGGACGTCGGTCGCGGGGTCACTCGCCGACGGGCTGCTCAGCGCCGCGGCGCTCATGAGCTGCGGAAGAATGTGAGTCAGAACGAGCGTGCCGTGGTCGTCGAGCACCAGTAGCGCAGCCAGTGCCGCGCGGACACTCGACGGACCGAAGTCGACGGCAGCCAGAGCCGTTTGAGGAAGTCCCGAAAAGGTTGGCGGCACGGACAGGACCGGGCAGTCCGCCGATCGGAGAACGTGGGCAGCGCGTTCACCGGAGAGCACGTGTCGGAGCCGTCGATGCGGTGCCGCTCCGACGACGATGATGGACGCCGAGACGTCTCGCGCGAATCGCGCAATCTCTTGCGCGACCGCACCGCGCCGCACGTGCACGAGGGGTGGTGCCGCCCCGCCGGAGAACCGGGCGACGTAGTCCGTCACCGTCGTTTCACGCGCGCATTCGAGGGACTCGTCCAGGTCCGGCGAGTAGGCCAACCCGGTATCGAGCTCACTCCCGAACATCGGTACAGGCTCGATGACACTCACGACCTCGAGCGGCATACCTACTCGTGCGGCGAGGAGCTGTGCTGCGACGACTGGCGCCCCGCTCCGACTCGTCCCGTCGGTCGCCAGAACTATCGGGCCTCGGCACACAGGGTTCCTGGGCCCGGGGGCACGCCGGCTGCGGCTGGCTGGCGCGGCTGTTGTGGGTCGTCCAGTCGTGGTAGACATGGGAACCTGCCGGTTCTATGCACTGTGGCGGGTGATGCGGCCACCAAGCGGCAGCTCGACTCCCGCAGAGTTTCGTTTCATCCCTAAGGTAGCCCTGCGACGCCTGGGGTCTGTCGGCTTTCTCCCCGACAGCATGTCGGCGATCGCCTCGTGCGCCCCCCCCCGCGGTGGAGCTCGACGCTGGCTGGCCGCCTGCTCGGGTGCAACACCCGGGTCACCGGAGATGGTACGCGAGCCCAACCGTTAGGCCGAGGTCGTTTCGCGTGCGCTTGGTTCCGGTGAGCGGTGACTCGAAGCAGCTCAGGTAGTCCCTCGCCTCCGCTCGAAACGCGACGATATCGCGTCGCAGTTCGGCGCCGACGGTCCCGTACCCTGCCACGCAACTCCGCGTGCCGGCCGCGAGCGTTCGGTAGTCGTACGTTCGCCCGCCGGCTCCGGCGCCGGCGAACGGCCGGAGGTCCCAGTCGCGTCCGATCTGCCGCACGGCATTGAGCTCGACACCGAGGTCGTACTGCCAGATGTAGGTCAGGTCCTGGGCGAGGAGCTTGGTGTGTCCGTGCGTGAAGCCCACGGTGCCCACGGCATGGAAGTGTCGGTTGACCTCCATGGCCGCCTGTGCACCGACCATCGTGGCCGACTTGAAGTCCGCCCGCTGGGCCCCGGCGGGACGAAAGATCCCGGCGAACGGCCGAACCTCGACGAACGCGGGACTCC
>DASURJ010000662.1:0-2774 GCA_036280115.1 Gemmatimonadaceae bacterium | reverse complement strand
CTCGGGTCTCTGTGCCGATGTGGATCCGGCCGCGAAGGAAGGTTCCGGTGGTGATCACGACGGCCTTCGCGCCGAACGCGCGTCCCTCGAGCGTCTCCACACCGAACACGGCGCCGCTGCGTTCGTCGATGAGCAGCCGCGCGACGGTTCCCTGAATCGTCGTGAGTTGCCGATGCTGCTCGAGCAGCATCCGCACGGCGCGACGATAGAGGCCGCGGTCGCACTGCGCGCGCGGCGCCCAGACCGCCGGCCCCTTGCTGCGGTTGAGCATCCGGACCTGCAGGGTCGCCAGGTCGGTCGCGCGTCCCATGATCCCGCCGAGCGCGTCAACCTCGCGCACCACCGTGCCCTTCGCGACGCCGCCGATGGCCGGATTGCACGACATCTGTCCGATCGTCTCGAGCGCCGATGTCACGATCGCGACGCGCATGCCCATCCGGGCCGCGGCAACAGCGGCCTCGGTGCCGGCATGACCGGCACCCACGACGAGGACATCCACCTCGTGTTCGATCTGTGGAGACGTGCGGCGCTGTTCGACCATGCCCTTGGGAATCGCGACCAGGATCCGACCTCCGAAAACTAAGCGAGCGGCGTCAGGCCACGCGTGACGCGCCTCCGGCAGTGGGGACACGCATATACTTCACCGCGCCTTCAACCCGGAATACGCGCCGATGCCACTCCCGCTCTCCACCGGCGGATCCACCATTCTCCTGCGTCGCGAGGCGTACGAGCGGTCCGGCCTCGCACGAGCCGAGATCGATGCGCGGCTCGGGCTCACTCCCGACGAGTTCCGCGTCGAGCATGCGCTGGTCGCGATCGGGCCGGTTTACGACGCCGATGCACTGAGCGACTTCATGCGCGAACTCGAGGAGATCGGACTGGAGTACTACGCCGACTTCTTCGAGCTGAGCGGCAACTGGCCGGAATGGCTGCGACTGTTCGCCGCCGTCGACGAGGCGCGCCAAGCCGGTTGAGACGCGCGTCGCACGCGGTGGGACGCTATCTCGACTCCGTTCTCGCCGGCTCCGCCGGGGCCTTCGCGGGCGAGAGTGGTCCTCGCCGCAGGAGCCCGTGCCAGCCGCACTCGAGACACCAGCTCGTGCGAAACCAGGGCAGGAGCTTGTTGAACCCGCGCGACTGTACTCGAAGCGTGACCGCGTCGCAGTTCGGGCAGCGGTCGCCGTCGGGCAGGATCATGAGGAAGAACACCGTCGCGGCGATGCCCCGCAGGACGAAGAATCCCACGAAGATGACACAGAACCAGATGATGTCGGACATCGCCGCACCTCCCTACAGACGCTGCTCGACCTGTACCCAGGGTTCGACGTAGGCGACGCCGTCCTCGATTCGCTCGATGACGACCTCGGTGCCCGCGCCAACCGAGTCGCCGTCGAGGGCGCGCGCGGGTAACCGCTCCGCGCGCGATTCCATCTCGAAGACGATCTCGCCTGCGCGCTCCGCCGCGATTGGGGTCACGACCCGGGCGGGGTGACCCTGGAGCACGTAGCGCGGGTCATCCACGTCGTGCTCCGGGACCATTCCCGACCAGCGTTTCACGAGCAATCGCGACACCACAGCGGCCGTGACACCCGCGAGCGCCGCCAGGGCAAACACGATCCCACCCGACCGTTCCCCCGACCGCCCGAGCAGGTAGCCGGACACACCGAAGACGATGAGAAACGCGGTGAGCATGGGCTGCCAGAGCTGGAACGTCCGCTCGCCGGGTGCGCGGCCTGGCTTCTCCACCCCATAAAGCATGATCCGTACGGCGAGCAGCAGTCCGCCGAGGAAGCACGCAACGAAAAGAGCTGTCATGCGCCGAGGTGCTTGCGGAAGAAGGAGATGGTAAGGGGCCAGGCCTTTTGGGTGGCGGTCACGTTCGCCGCCGCGATCGTAGTGTCCTGCGAGGTCCCCTGCGCACGAAGGAAGCCATGGCCGGCTCCTTCGAAGATGTGCGGCTCGAACGCCTTGCCGAGCGCCTTCATGGCCGAGTCCGCCGGTGGGATGGTGGCGTTGACTCGAGCATCGTTGCCGCCGTACAAGCCGAGTACCGGAACCTTCACGCGACTCAGGTCGGCGGTCGGCGGCGACGAGCCGTAGTACACGACGGACGCGCCCAGTCCCTCCAGTGAGCGAACGGCGTGGGCGAAGGAAGCGGAGCCGCCCCAGCAGAAGCCGACGATCCCGTACTTCGGCAGGGCAGCCGGGAGGGACATGCCGTACTTCGCCACGGCCGCGAGCTGCCGATGGACGTCGTCGGGCTTGAGTGTCGCGATTGCCGATCGCGCCGCCGCGTTGGTCGCGGTGTCACCATCGAGCGGGACCTTTCCCGTGAGCAGATCGGGAGCGATGGCGATGAAGCCGTCGGCCGCCAGCTGGTCCGCCACACCGCGGATCCAGGTCGACAGGCCGAAAATTTCGTGGATCACGACGACGACGGGCGCCTTGTCCTTCCGCTCCGGATAGACAACGTACGCGCGCACGCTATCGCTCCCGTCGCGGATCACCGCCCACTCGGCGTGCCGAGGTGAGGCGTCGAGCCGCGTCTTCACGTTCGCGGAGCTCGGCGGCAGCGAGGTTCCGGGCTGCGTCGAAAGGGCAACGTTTCCTCCGCTCGTCGCTTCGTGCTGCGCGTGCTCGTCCGGTGCCTGCTGCCGCACGGAGCATGCGGACAGTGCGGCTGCTGCCAGCACACCGGTGAGCGATGCTCGACAACGCATGGGGGACCTCCTGAAAGTGCTGGAGCGCGATGCTGCGCAGAGTGTGGAGCGCAG
>DASURJ010000661.1:0-12633 GCA_036280115.1 Gemmatimonadaceae bacterium | reverse complement strand
CGGATGGTCGCCGGATCGCGATCGAGACGACGATCAATCCCTCGACGACGCGGAGGAGGATCCGGAGCGCGATCGGAGGTGGTAGGCCTCATTCCGAGCGGAGGCGCCGTAGTCGGCCGAAATAGAAGGCTCCCTTGGGGGTCAGAGTCCTAACGCATCGTTCGAACGCGACGCGTTCGAACGATGCGTTAGGACTCTGACCCCTTCCCCACCTTGCGGGGCCGGCATCCAGGGGGAACGAAAGAGGGGATGAGGAGGATGAGGGGGATCGCTCCTCACCCGGGACGCGCCCTCGCGCCTCCGCTCGGAATGACACGACGTGATACACCCTGCGTTGAAATGATGACGCTCCGGTGAGCGGCCGGCGCCATACATGTGCGTCGCCTACCACCACATGTGATCGCCCTCGCCTTCCTTCCGCCACAGCCGCTCACGCAGCTCCGGCGCGCGCTCGCGCCGCCACATCGTGTGGTGTCGGTTCCCACGTGGGAACAGCTCATCACCGGCGTTCGCGAGCGCACGTGTGACCTCATCGTCGTAGACCCGTGTGCCGGAGCGGAGCGGTCCGCGTGCGAGCGCGTTGGGGAGCTCGCGGCCGCGCGCGGGCGCGCGCCGGCTACTCCGGTCGTGGGGTACGTCTCCGTGACGGCCGCCGCCATTCACGCCGTGCGAACGCTCGTGCGGGCGTGTGATGCGGAGATCGTCGTTCGCGGCGTCGACGATGCTGCGACTGGGCTGCTCCAAACGCTCCAGCGCTGCATCGCGGGGTCGGGCGCCGAACCGCTCGTGCATGCGGCGTTCGATGCGCCGCTCGCGCCACTTCCGCCCGAGATCGCCGACGCCATCGCCCTGCTCTTTCGCCGGCCGGATAAGCTCCGGTCGGTGGACGACCTCGCGACGGCCGCCAGTACCACACGCCGGACCCTCGATCGATGGCTGGCCCGGGCAGGGCTTGCGTCCGCGCGCACGCTGCTCGCCTGCGCACGCGTCAGCGCCGCATTTCAGCTCATGTCATCCGGCGGAGTTCGCACCCGTGGCGCCGCTGCCCTGCTCGGCTACGCGTCGCCCCGGGCGCTGTCGCGCGAACTGCAGTCGCTCGCGGGGTTCGGGCCCTCCGGCGTTCCGAGCCATATGACGCATGCCGCGCTCGTCGCGGCGCTTCGGCCGCGCCTCTTTCGTGCCCCTCCGGCGCCGGAACTGTCATACTGACGCCGGTCATTGACGCCGGTCGGGCGCGGGACCTACGATGTCGGCCGGCCGTGCGTCGCCCTCTCCCCGCCGCCTCACGTCGTGCCAGCCTTCCCTGCCACCCGCCATTCCGTTATCGCCGGAATCGCGAGCACCGATCACCAGGAACGCCGCATCGCGTTCGACGCGCTGATTTCGGCGTACTGGCGTCCGGTCTACAAGTACGTCCGCATCAGGTGGAGGGCCGACCGCGACGACGCGGCCGATCTGACGCAGGAGTTCTTCGCGCGCGCCTTCGAGAAGAACACGCTCGCACGGTTCGACCCGGGGCGTGCGCGCTTTCGGACTTTCCTCCGCGTCTGCCTCGACGGGTTCGTCGCGAACGAGCACAAGGCGGCCGGCCGGATGAAGCGCGGCGGCGGGCTGTCATTCGTCTCGCTCGATTTCGCCGCCGCTGAATCCGAGCTCCAGGGGGTGCCGTCAGTCAACGGCGTGGACGGGGTCGCGATGCCCGGCGCCGACGACGACGATTTCTTCCGCCGCGAGTGGATCCGCGCCCTCTTCGCCGACGCCGTTGCGGCCCTTCGCGAGGCGTGCAACGCGACCGGCAAGGACGTCCACTTCACGGTCTTTCAGCGGTACGACCTCGACGAGAACGCGGGCGGACGACCGACGTACGCACAGCTCGCGTCCGAGCTCGGGATCCCGGTCACGCAGGTGACGAACTACCTGGCGTTCGCCCGGCGCGAGCTCCGGCGCCTCGTCCTCGAGCGGCTTCACGCGCTCTCGGCCACCGATGACGAGTTTCGGCTCGAGGCCCGAGAGCTGTTCGGGATCGATCCGTCGTGACCGCGCTGAGCGATGCGGCCATTCGGCGACTCCAGGAGGCCGCCGACGCCCCCGACCTCAGTGGGACGAAGTACGAGCTCATCGACCGCATCGGTCAGGGCGGCATGGGAACGGTGTACCGCGTTCGCGACCGTGAGCTCGGGCGCGATGTCGCGCTGAAGGCCATTCGCCTCCCCGAGGCGTCACCAGACATCGCGGCGCGTTTGCTTCGCGAGGCACGCACGCTCGCACGACTCGAGCACCCGGGAATCGTCCCGGTGCACGACGTCGGGCGTCTGAACGACGGCCGCGTGTTCTACGCGATGAAGCTCGTGCGCGGCGCTCCGCTCGACGAGCTGGCGCCGTCGCCGCTCGCGGATCGGTTGCGCATCGTCGAGCGCATCTCGGAAGCCGTTGCGTTCGCGCACGCGCACGGCGTCATCCACCGCGATCTCAAGCCGCAGAACGTGATGGTCGGGCCGTTCGGAGAGGTCCTGGTGATGGACTGGGGGGTGGCCAAGCTGGCGCGCGACGCGGGCGTGACGTTAGGCGGCCACGAGCCGGGCGTCGTTGCCGGCGAAACGCCGAACGTCATGCCGAGCACCGGGCACGGCGTCGTGCTGGGCACGCCAGGCTACATGGCGCCCGAGCAGGCCGCTGGTGACCCGGCACTCGTGGACGCGCGGGCGGACGTCTACTCCCTTGGCGCCATCCTCCGGGACCTCTGTACGGCCGCGTCGGACGGCGCAGACGACCACCGCAGCGATCGGGCGTTACCTCGTCCGCTTCAGGCGATCATCCATAGGGCAATGGCCGCGGACCCAAACGCCCGCTACCAGGACGTCACGGCGCTCGCCCGCGACGTCGCGTCGTTCCGCGCCGGTGAGCCCGTGAGCGCCTACCGCGAGAACGTGTTCGAGCGCGTCCGACGGTTCGCCACCCGCTACAGCACGCCGATCCTGCTCGTGCTCGCGTACCTCGTCATGCGCATCACGCTTTTCGCCGTCCGCGGGCGCTAATGGACGCGCGCCGGGCGTTGTATGAGAAGTCGAGTCCATGAAAGCTCACTGCCACTCGCTCCCTCTCTCCCCCTCCCTCTCATGAAGAAACCCGTCTTCGGCATGCTCCTCGGCGGCGTGCTCGGAATCCCTGACGGCCTCTCGGCGCTCGTGTCGGCGGGCGAGGACCCGAACATTCGCGCCGGCATCATCGGCATCGTCATCGGCTCGACCGTGAAGGGGCTGATCGCCGGGCTCCTGATCGGACTCTTCGCGAAGAAGTTCGATTCACTGCCGCTCGGGATCCTCTTCGGGATGGGGATCGGCCTGCTGCTCGCGTATGGCGTGTCGCTGATGCAGAAGGCGGCGGGCCAACCCGCGTACTACTGGGAGATCATGCTCCCGGGGGCCATCGTCGGCATCATCGTCGGGTATGCGACAGTAAGACACAAAGAGAAGCCATCAGCCATCAGCCATCAGCCATCAGCTTGAACCCTCGGGAACCCTCTCTCCAATAGGGAGGCGTCCGAGGGTTCTCGCTTTGGCGGGCCGGTCGGAATGGCGATGACGCGGATGACGCGGAAACGGCCGGATGAGGGGACGCGTCTCGCGCCGGGTCCGGCATCCAAACGTGAGAGGGGGTACGGGTGAGGGGGATGAAGGGATGAGGACCATCATCCTGAGTGAGTGAGAGTTTCTCCCCCCGGAACCGTGAGTGACGGGGGAACGGCTCCCTTGGGACGCCACTCAACCCGAAAGCGGTTCCCCGTCAAATCACGGCTCTGGAGAGTGGGGGCGTCCCGGACGGGGAGCGATCCCCCTCATTCCCCTCATCCCCTCATCCGTTCCCCCTCCGTTCTGGATGCCCAACACTGCGCGGCCTCGCGCGACGCGGCGCCGGTGCAGAGCCGTCATCCGGCCGTTTCGACCGTTCCCGCGTCATGGTAGTTCCGAGTCATCGTAGTTCCGACCTGCCCGAGCGCGCGGGGCCGTACGCCGAACTGGTCTTTCCTGATAGTGAGAAGCTCTTAGCTGTTGGCTACATTCGCAGCAAATAACTCAGCTTCACAAAGAATCCATCTTCCGTCCTCTGCATCTCGCGAAAGCGGAGGTGCTCCGGTCCATCGTAGGAGCCGCCGTACCCCGCGAACAGGACCGTCCCAGGCGTGGGCTGGTAGGAGAAGAGCCAGTCCACGCGCAGGTCGTTGCGCGAGAATCCGAGATCGCGCTCGACCACGAATCCGCGGTACGGGAGCGGGCGCACGATCGCGTAGCCCGTGCGCGAATCGTAGAGCGCGGCCTGCTGTTCGGCGTCGTATTGGCCAACGACACGGAAGAACATCGGCCGCGCGATCTGATACTCCAGCTTCAGGCGCGGGATCTTCCTGATGCCCACGGTACTGCCGTCGGCCTTACGGTTGTACTCGATGTGCTGGTATCCCGCATCCACGCGCAGCTTGTCCACCGGGCGCCAGTTCACGTTCACGGTGAAGTTCAGGATGTTCGCCGACGCCCACTCGTAGAAGTTCTCATCCTGTCCCCACACCGCGAAGAAGTCGGCCGCGAACCGGTTGAACTGCGGCGTACCGAGCGAGACGACGTAATCGAGGTTGTCGAGGCGGCCCACGCCGGCGAACGGGATCGTATCGAACCCGGTGGCCGTCGGGCGGAGCAGCCGGTAGTCACGGTACAGGTTATCGTCGAAGCCGAAGCGCTCGACGAGCAGCGACGCGCCCGCGCGCCACCCTCCGCGGAACGTGAGGTTCTCATTGAAGTGCAGCTTCCCGTCCTGCCACGCCTTCCCGTGCACGAACCGGTCGTACTGCCACGTGAAGCTCGGCTGAATGCCGAACGTGGACGTCTGGATGAGCGCGTCCCTGGAGCGCGCGAGGTACGTGTACCGGTGATTGAAGCTCGCGTTGACGATTCCCGTGCGTGACAGGAAGCCCGACGCCGCGCGGAAATCAGGATCGCTCGCGCTGATCGAGTACGTGAGCCAGACGTTGCGTCCCTGGCGGTCGAACGACGCGTTCCAGAGTGGCGCCCGCGTCGTGACGCCGAACCGCCGCGTGGCGCTTCCCGCGATCTGGCCGCGCACCGTGTAGATCCCGTTGAACACGAACCGCCCGTCCACGCCGAGCACGCGGTTGTAGTAGCTCCCGTCGATCTTGTCGGTGTACGCGAGCCCGAGCCGCGACGAGCCGCCGAGGTCACGGGTCGCCCGCAGCACGTTGTAGACCGGCCGGTTCGCGTTAGGCCGAGTGTCCTCGCTCCCCCAGTCGAGCGACGTGGTGCGATCGTCGACCGCCGAGAGGAAGGCGATGTTCGTACCGGCGACCTTCCCGGTCAGCTTCGCGGCACCATCCGGCTTCACGATGCGACGCGTGTACACCAGGTTGCTCGGCGTCGCGAAATGCTCGATCGCCTCGAGGAAGAACGGCCGGCGCTCCGGAAACGACACCGCGGCGCGCGGGTCGTATTGAATGGCCGCGACGTCCGCCTCCACCTGCGCGAAGTCGGGGTTCACCGTGCCGTTGAACGTCAGGTTGTTCGTGATCCCCCAGCGAACGTTCCCGCCGACTTGTGGGCCGTCACGTCGGTAGTCCCACTGACCGCCCGTGTCCTCGGAGCCGAGGCTGCGAGTGACGACCTCGGGAATGACGTCTACGACGAGCCCGCGCCGAAGATCCCGCAGCCCGATGAGTCGCCCCGACTGGGCGAGGAACGAGGCCGCGCCGCGGCTCGTCGGCGCCCACGTGTCCTCGGCCCCGAGATGCTGGACCTGGCGCACGACGTTGATGCCCCAGTCCTGCACGTCCTTCGACTGGTAGCGCAGGCTCTTGAACGGAATGCGAAGCTCGACCTCGTAGCCGAAGTCGGTCACCCGACCCTTGGAGTCGAACACGAAGTTCGCGCTGAGGTCCGGCTGCTCGCGCGCCTGCTGTCCCGCGCCGAATGAGCCGCCGCCGCGCCCGCCGGTGCCTTCGTTGAGCGTCCCGTCCGCCTGGACGCCGAGCGGGTTCACGGCGAACACCATGGCCTGGCGGCCGTCGTTGAACGTGCCGAGCAGAATCTGGATGTTCTCGTCGGTGAAGATCTTGTCGCGGTCGAGCAGGTTGGCGTTCACCGCACCGTGCGCCTCGTACGCCCGCACGCCGAAGTGGATCGCTGTCGCCGAGTACCAGACCATGATCGCCGTGGAGTCCGTAGCGGCCCGGCCATCCACGGGCTGGAACTGCGAGAACCCAGTGAGGATGGCCGCCTGCGCCCACGCGGGCTCGCTCAGCGCGCCGTCTATGGTGACGTCTGCCTCGACGCGCGGGATCTGGACGTCGAGCTTCCGATCGCGCCCGTTGTAGACGATTGGGTCGTTCAGATTCGCTGCGGCAAGCAGCGGCAGAAGAGCGCGCATGCGGGCGATGCCTGGGTCAGGTCCGGCGTACGACTCCCGGCGCTCCCCATTCTCGGCGAGCGTCCGGCGGAAGCCAAGAATATGACCGCGTCTGCGGTTTGCGCGCCCCCTTTGTTCCAGCTCGGACGATACCAGATCCCGTGTAAGCAGTCGGTCCACGATGCGAAAGGGCCGCCCTTCGGGCGGCCCAGTCCACCGGCTTCGCTCGCGCCTTTCAGCGCTCGACGAGCAACTGCGCCCGGTACTCCGTGGGATCCACAGGCACTGACGCTCTCTGCGCCGGCGCCAGGCTCACGAACTGGATGGTGTAGCCGTTCCAGACGGTCCTGCGGGGGTCGACGTGGGTGTGCAACGCGGCGACCGCCGCCTGGGCACCCTGCTGGATTCGCAGCGCAATCTCCGCGTCGCCACTCCAGACACATACGGCGTCGATCGGACACCGTGAGTCGCTCTCGACCCGCTGGAACGTGAGGGTCAGATCCCCGACGGCGACGGATTCGCCGGGCTTCAGCTCGAATGCGCGCCCAACCTCGCGCGTCGTGAGCGGTTGATTGGTCTGCACAGTCCCCTCACCCGGCACCGCGGTGCTATTGGAGCACGCAGCGAGGCCCGCGATCAGGACGGCGGCGGTCAAATAACGCATGTCTTGCCTCAATGGCGGTTTTGCAGTGGTCCCCTACGAAGGAGTGCGGCCCGCAACCTGTCGGTCACGGGCCGCACCGAGCCTGGTCGTCCCGCCTAACCCGACCTCGGGATCGGCGGTCACCGATTGGCCCACATACTCAGAAGCCGAGGTTGAGCCCGACCGTCAGGGCGACGTTGTTCGTCGTCTTGCCGTTCAGGTCGAACGAGGTCGCTTCCTTGAAGTCGAACTTGCCGATGTAGTCCTTGGCCATGAGACGAAGACCGAGGTTCGGCATGAGCTGGACGTCCACACCGCCGCCGACGTTGTACGTAACGTTCGTCGCCGTGGTATTCAGGAACCCGCTTTCGACCTCGTACCGCATGGCGCCGACGCCGCCCTGAAGGAACGGGCTGACCACGGTGCTCTGCGCCATCGGGATCTTGAGCTCGACGCCACCGTCGTACATCAGAGCCTTGCTGGTCCCGACATCGAGCCCGCCGAGAATCGGAATGCCGATCTCGAGGTCGGAGCTCGCATAGCCGATGTTACCGTAGATCGCGACGTTCTTGGACATCATCAGCTTGGCCTGTGCGCCGTAGACCGGCCCGCTCCCGGTCGAGATGCTGGTCCCGATGGGGCCCTCGAACAGCTTGCCGAACATCATGTATCCCGCGTAGGGGGACACATCGAACACCTTGGCCTTCTCGACCTGCTGCGCGGCCGCAGGAAGCGCGGTCGCGGCCAACGCGGCGACGAGGGCCGAAGCGCGAACGACGAAGCGTTTCATCTATTCCTCCTGGAGAACGAACCCGTTTTTCAATCGGTGCTTCGCCGCCCTGAAAAGCAGGGACGGTGCCGAGCGGCCGCTGCCGAGCCCACGTCGTAAATTGTTTTCCCACAAGCACATATCGTAGCATTCACGGCGCCAAACTGCTCGGTCTGTCCGCTGTGGTAGACAGATGGTGTCGCCGTATGCGTGCCTCTTGACAACGTTTGCTTTCATGAACACTTTCGCTGCTAGCGACCCACCGTCAGCCATGACCAGCGTCTACGCCACGAGCCTCCCCCCAATCGAGACAGTCGTCGACGGACCACGTGCCGCGGTGCTCGTTCAGCACCCGGTCCGTCGATCGATCGTCGCACTCGCTCGCACGCCGATTTCGGCGACCGAGATCGCTGGCAAGCTCGGCCTCCCTCGCCAGCGCGTGAACTACCACGTACGCAAGCTCGCCCGCGCGCGCTTTCTCGAGCCCGCCGAGCGGCGTCTCCGGCGCAACATGGTCGAGCAGCGCTATGTAGCGACCGCTCGGTCGTACGTGATCGCTCCGGAGCTTCTGGGCGCGCTCGCGCCTCACCACAGTGCCGTCTCCGACGGGGCGAGTGCCGCGGCGCTGTTCGCCATCGCATCGCGAGCACAGGCCGACATGACTCAGGTAATGGCGGAGGCCGGGGCGGAATCGCGGCGCGTCTCGACGATGTCGCTCACCGCCGACGTCCGATTCGAGACCGCTGAGCAGCGCGCCGCGTTCGCCGCCGCGCTCGAGTCCGCGGTAGCCGACGTTATCGCTCGTCACAGTGCGCCGTTCACCGTACCGGATGGGTCACCCGCATCGGGCCGCCCGTATCGACTCTTCCTGGGCTGCCACCCGATTCCGCGCGCGCCATCCGAGCCGCCGACTACTGAAACCACACCAGAGTGAGGATCCATGCCGATGGACGCGCTGCATACCACGCCTGCCGCTCCGGCCCGTGACACCGCGCCGTCAGGGCGCACCATTGCGTGCGAGCTCCGAACGTCCGCGCCGCCCGAGCACGCGTGGGCCGCGTGGGCCGAGCCGGAGAAGCTCGCGCACTGGTTCGTCGATCGCGCTTACGGCGACGTGCGCCCGGGCGGCGTCATGACGTGGGTGTTCGATCGGTTCAAGGCGGAGATCCCGTACCCGGTCCTCGATGCGACGCCGCCGGAGCGCCTCGTGTTCGGCGGGGAAATTCCCGGCTACCCGCCGTTCCGACTCGAGATCACGATCCGGCGTGACGGTGGCGACACGGTGGTGCGGCTCTTCAACTCGGGCTTTCGCGAGGGCGCGGAGTGGGACGACGAGTACCAGGGCGTCGCGTCCGGCTGGCGTCTCGCGCTCGCGCTACTCGGGCACTATCTCGAGCATTACTTCGGCACGCCCAAGCAGACCGTCCTCGTTATGCAGCCGGCGGCGTTCGACTACGCGACGGTGCTGCCGTGGTTCACCGAGGAAGCGAAGCTCGCCCGGTGGCTCACACGGTCCGGCGCGATCGGCGCGCCCGGTGACGCCGCCCACCTGGTTCTTCAGAACGGCGATGTCGTGCGCGGCCGAGTGCTCGATGCGACGAATCGCGAAGTCGCACTCAGCTGGCCCGACGCGAACATGGCGCTCGAGCTCAAAGCGTTCTCGATGGGCCCGACCCGCATGCTCGCCGTACGCGCCACCGGCTGGGGCGTGCGCGCCGATCGCATGCAGGCGCTCGAGGAAGAACTCCGTCAGGCCGTCGCGCGACTCGCGTCGGCGATCGCGTAGCGGAGCGGTTCAGCGTCGTGCGGCCGTCGCTGCGAGCTCGTCCCAGAACGCGGCGACGGCCTTCATTCCGGTCACGAAATTCTCGTCGCTCATCCATTCGTTAGGCGCGTGCGCGTTCTCGCCGGGTAAGCCGAACCCCATGAGCAGCACCGGGGCGCCGAGGATGCGCTCGAAGTCGCCGACGACCGGGATCGACCCGCCTTCGCCCACGATCACCGGCTCGCGACCGAATGCCGCCGCCAGCGCGCGGCGCGCGGCGTCGAACACCGGGCCATCCAGCTCCGCGCGCCACGGGCGGCCGCCGTGCAGATGTCGCACGTCCACGGTGACACCCTTCGGCGCGACCCGGCGGACGTGGGCCTCGACCAGGCGACCGATCTCCACGGGATCCTGGTCGGGCACGAGTCGGCAACTCACTTTGGCCATTGCCTTCGACGGGAGGACGGTCTTCGCGCCCTCACCCGTGTACCCACTCAGCAGACCGTTCACCTCACACGTCGGGCGCGTCCAGATGCGCTCGAGCGTGGAGTATCCGGCCTCGCCACCGAGCGCCGACGCACCCGTCTCGTGCTGGAACTCGCCTTCGTCGAATGGCAGGTGACGAATCGCGGCACGAGCGTCGTCACCCCAATCGCGCACCGCGTCGTAGAACCCCGGAATGGCGATGTGCCCATTCGCGTCGTGGAACGTGCCGATGATGCGCGCGAGCGCGGTCGCCGGATTGACCACCGCGCCGCCGTAGCTGCCGGAGTGGAGATCCACGCTCGGTCCGGTGACGTCGATCTGCATGTACGAGAGCCCGCGCAGCGACGAGAGGATGGACGGCTGTCCCGGCGCGAACATCGAGGAATCGGAGATCACGACGGCGTCGCAGGCGAGGCGTTTCGCGTACCGCTCGATGAAAGCGGCGAGATGCTCGCTCCCGACCTCTTCTTCGCCTTCGGCCAACACGATCACGTTCACGGGGAGCGTCCCGCGCACCGCGAGATGCGCCTCGAGCGCCTTCACGTGAAGGAACAGCTGCCCCTTGTCGTCGACCGCACCGCGCGCGTAGATGCGGCCGCCACGAATCGTCGGTTCGAACGGCGGCGACTCCCATAGCTCGAGCGGCTCGGCGGGCTGGACGTCGTAGTGCCCGTAGACGAGCACGGTGGGCGCGCCCGGTGCCTTCCGCCATTCGCCCAGCACAACCGGATGCCCTGCCGTCGGAAACACGGTCGCCTCGCACCCGATGCGCGCGAGCGAGTCGCGCATCCACTCTGCCGCCCGACGGACATCGCCCGCGTGCTCGGACCGAGCGCTGACGCTCGGAATGCGCAGCAGATCGAAGAGCTCGTCGTGAATGCGAGCGTCGTGCTCGGACAGGTAGCGATCGAGATCGGTCATTGGGGCTGGGGCTGGCCGCTGATGGCAGTTGCTGATGGCTGGTGGCTGATGACTGTTAACTGCTCGCAAGAGCCTAAGCATGCGGTCGGAGGTGCGTCCCGAGGAAGTGCTCGCCGGCACGCGGTTATTTTGCTTGGCTCTCGTGTGGCGTCGCCCACCGCGATCTTCGGCCTCCTCCTGACACTCCCCTGCACCGCCCCACGTCGTCCGACCTTTCCGCGATGATTCGCCTCGCGCTCCCGGTTGCCGGCGTGCAACTCGGGATCATGGGCATGGGGGTCGTCGACACGATCATGGTCGGTCACGTATCGCCCATCGCGCTCGCGGCCACGGCGCTCGGCAATCTGTACTTCTTCGTCACCGCGATCTTCGGGCAGGGCACGCTCATGGCGCTCGACCCCGTGATCGCGCAGGCGGTTGGGGCGCGAGACGAGCACGCGATCGCGCGCGCGGTGCAGCGGGGCGTGCTCTTCGCCATCGTGCTCACGGTCTTCACGTGCGCCACGTTCATTCCCGTCGAGCCGGTGCTCGGGCTGTTGCGCCAGCCGTCCGAAGCGGTGCCGGATGCCGCGCGCTACGTGCAGATCGCGATTCCCGGTGTATTCCCGTTCTACGCGTTCATCGTCTTTCGCCACTCACTGCAGGCCATGGGGCGTGTCGCGCCGGTGCTCTGGACCGTGCTGGCGGCGAACGTGCTCAACGTCGGCCTGAACTGGGTGTTCATCTTCGGCCATCTCGGGTCGCCACCGCTTGGCGTTGCGGGTGCGTCAGTCGCGACGAGCATCAGCCGATGGGTAATGGCCGTGACTCTCCTCGCGCTGTCGGCGCATGAGCTCTGGCCGCGTCTCCGACCGTGGCGGCCCGAGACAGGCGCCGTGCGCCCGTTGGCGCGCATGCTGCGCCTCGGGCTTCCCGTGGGCGCGCAGTATCTGCTGGAGTACGGCGCGTTCGCCGCTGCGGCGCTTCTCATGGGCCTTCTCGGCACCACGCAGATGGCGGCGCATCAGATCGCGATCAACCTCGCGTCGTTCACGTTCATGGTGCCACTCGGCGTGTCGGCCGCGACGGCCGTGCTCGTCGGACAGGCGATCGGCGCCGGAGACGAGCCACGCGCACGCCGATCCGCAACGGCAGGTCTCGCGTGCGGGACCGCGTTCATGTGCTTCAGTGCGCTCATCTTTCGCCTCTTTCCGGAGCCGCTCGCGCGCGCGTACACCAATGACGCTGCCGTGATCGCGTTGACGGCGGCGTTGATCCCGATCGCCGGCGTCTTTCAGATTTTCGATGGGATTCAGGCGGTCGCAGCTGGCATTCTGCGCGGCGTCGGCGACACCCATTCTCCAGCCGTCATCAACGTCGTTGGATTCTGGCTGATCGGACTGCCCGTGTGCTGGGCGCTCGCGTTCCGGTATGGTGGTGGCGCGATCGGCCTGTGGTGGGGGATCGTCGTCGGCCTGGGCGCGGTGGCGCTGATCCTTCTCGTGCGCGTGCGTGTGCGACTGGCGAGGGCGATGGTGCGGGTACGGATAGATGAATAGCAGCCACTGGTGGCAGCCATCAGCCATCAGCCATCAGCAAAGCGAGCACCCTCAGGAGGCCCCTCTTCGACTGGGAGGCGTCCGGAGGGTTTCTGTCTTGCTGATA
>DASURJ010000660.1:0-7490 GCA_036280115.1 Gemmatimonadaceae bacterium | reverse complement strand
CGCAACGGAACGATGATTTTCGACTCCGACCCCAATTACGGCTCGAAGAACATCGTCGCCGGCACGTCAGTCAACCCCGCTGCCGCCAACCACGCTTCCAACCCGGCGGCAACGTGTCGCTGCTGATCGAGCGGGAGCGAGCGGAACCCCGCGACGAGCCGCTCCTGAACGGTCTCCGGCGCGTTGTCCAGCATCTCCTCACCGACCGCTGTGAGCGCTAGCTCCGCTCGGCGATGATCGCCGGACGCCGCAACTCTCGTTACGAGCCCGGCGCCGACCAGTTTCGACACGACCTCCGACACCGCACTCAGGCCTGTCACCGTGCGCCGGGCCAATTGCGTCATCGACAATCCCGGCTGCGCGCGGATCTCGCGGAGCACGAAGAGCTGCGCGGCACTCACGCGTTGATCGCGCTGCGACCGGACGCCGGACGCGCGAAGCGACCTGACGATCCGACGCAAACCGTCCATCACCACGGCCGCGGGATCGGTTTCGTCGTCTTCGAATGACTGCCTCGCGTTATCTCTCACGACACCCTCCGTATCATCACGGGACACACGGCATGCTGACGCACAGGCGCCGCCACGCGATCTTCAGCGTGGCGGCGCGGGCAAAGCCGGACTCGGTCGACCCAGCCGCCTCAGTGGCTCATCGTCGTGTGCACCTTCGGTTTGCCGACCTGAATGATCCCCACCGCGCCCTTCTCTGCGTCGGCGAAGCTGTGCGTGACGAACGGGTACAGCCCTTCGCCCGACGCGTCCTTCTCGAATACCGTCTCGAAGACCGCTCCGCCACCCGCCGGGATCGACTGCGTCTGCACCTTCTCCAGCACGTTGTCCGGGTTGCCGTCGGGGTACACGCGGTCGAACACCGCCCCCACGACGTGGAAGTCACTCCGGAAGCTCGGGCCGGCGTTGACCACGAAGAATCGCACGCGGTCGCCGACATCGACCGTCAGCGGGGCGTCCTTGTACTGCCCGGCGCGACCGTTGAACACAACGTACTTCGCGTTCTTGTTCAGCGCCGCCGCCCAATCGGGCACCATCGCGCTCGTCGCGGAATCGGTCTTCGCGTAGAACTCACTCTGCACGAGCACGAACTCCTTGTCCACGTCCGTCCCCCAGCCGCCCTTCGGATCGACGATGATCGCGAAGTACATCCCCTGCATGATGTGCATGGTGATCGGTGGCGTGCCGCAATGGACGAGGTAGGCGCCAGGATCACGTGCGACGAACTCGAAGCTGATCGAGTCGCCTGGAACGAACGACCGATATGCCACGTTCGCGGGAATGCGCGCCGAGTGGAGATCGATCGAGTGTGGCATGTTCGACTTGTTCACGACCTTGATACGGACGAGGTCGCCCTCGCGTACTCGAATCGTCGGACCCGGCACGGTGCCGCCGAATGTCCACCCCTCGTACTTCACGCCCTTCGAGATCTCGATGGTGTCGTGCGTGATCGGGATCACGAACTCTTTGATGGACGGGTCGGATACGGGCGAGAGCCGCGCGTCGTAAGCGGGCTCCGTCGCGGTACGCGTAACGCCGAAGTCAACACGCCCCACTTCATCACCGCGCCGAGCCGCCGTGACGGCGGTCGCGCCGGCCAGAAGAGCGCTAAGGGTCAGAACCGTGGAAATGACGGTACGGGAACGCATTGCGGTATCTCCGAGTGATTGGTGTTTTCGACACCCGGAAAATGCTTCGGAACCGATGTGTTCTCCGTGGGGAGATGGCGGATTCTATGTGCGGGTTGGAGTCGCATCCACGTAGGGGAATCCCGTACGCGAATCGCATCGGTGGACCGAGGTTCCACGCGGCGGCCGAATCGGAATGGAGCTTGCCGGCGTCTCGGTGACATGACGGACTTCAAGACCCCTCTTCGACGATCCCGCTCCGACCGTATGGTGGCCGGAGTGGTCGCAGGGTTGGCGCGTTACTTCGGGATGGACGTGACGCTCGCACGTGTGCTCTACGTCGTCGGGTCCATCGTGTCGGCGGCGTTCCCCGGCGCGCTCGTGTACCTGATCCTCTGGATCATCGTGCCGGAGGAGGATTAGGCCAGGCCCGCCAGCAAGTAGTCGAGCACATCCGACGCCGTGTAGGTCCGTCGATTCCCGAGAAACGCCCCCATCGCCAGCAGCCCGTCTCCACTGGTGACGAGCGGTTTCTCCACGGACGGGCCGTCGCGCTGCTGCGCGTGTCCGATGTTCGCCAACAACCCGTTGCACAGACATCGGCGCCCCACGGTATCTGCGGCGTTGCCTCCCTTTGCCACGTAGGCATCGACCGGCTCGGCGGGGCAACGGTAGCCGAGCTTACCGGTCGGCGTTCGGTACGCCGTCCGCAAATAGCCGAGGTCACACACTCGCGACCGGCGCTCATCCTGGAAGTCCGCACCATCCAGCTCGACCACCTTGAACGGATACCCGGTTGGCGACGCGCGCGGGTCAGTGGTGATTCGCACGCGCTGGCTCGCGACGCCGGCGAGTATCGCCGCCTTGATCTCCGTCGATAGCCCTGATTCGGTCGCGTACGCGAACAGTGTCCCCACCTGGATGCCCGAAGCACCCATCGCGATGGCGTCACGGAGCCCGTTAGGCGATCCCACGCCACCAGCAAGCCAGAACGGAAGTCCGAGCTCCCGCACCTTGTCGAGGTCGACGGCGTCACGAGCGCCATAGATCGGCTCACCGCGTTCGTTGAGCCGCTGCTCCCCACGCGGTGGCGCATTGTGACCGCCGGCGGTGTAATGCTCGATGACGAATCCGTCCACGCGGCCAGTCGCCTTTCGAGCGAGCGTCGTCGCGAGCGAGTGCGCCGACACGATCGCCAGGAACCGTGGCCGGCGAAGCGGGTGCTCGAGCGCGCCCCAGTGGTCGGCGGGATCGAACGTCACGCTTTCGAGCTCCCCCGGCGCCAACCCATCGACGTCGAGCTTGAGCGCGGCCGCCCGATGGTCGGCGAGCGCGTCGAGCACCCCCGGTATCTCGCGTGGAATCCCGGCGCCCATGAGCACGTAGTCCACGCCGGCCAACATCGCGCCGTACAGCGTCGCGAGGTTCGGCATCTGGACTTTCGTCAGGAGGTTGATCCCAACCGGCCCGTCGTGACCTTCCTTTGCCAACCACACCTCGACGAAGCTCGCCAGCATGGTGACCTGTTGCCGCGCGGGCAGCACCACCTGCTTGTACATCGGCAGCGCCTTATACGGCGTCCCCGCTGGCCGTCCGTCCGGCAGCAAGTACCGTTTCGACACGCGTTCGCTCACTCCGGGAATGGGGAATGCAGCCATCGCCCGACGGATATGGCCGCCGGCATCACCGTCCTGGAGGCGCCTCACGAGAACGGTATCGATGGCGGTCCCCGACACCACGCCCAAGTGCCCGCGCGTCGAGACGGCGCGCGCGAGTGGCCAGCCGGAGACGCCAACCCCCATCCCTCCCTGAATGATGAGCGGGAATGCGTCGGGCGCCGGCGAAGCGTGGAGCGATGTCATGGCTCGAGGATTTCAAGTGAACAGATGCCCGCGCGCAGGCAGCGGCGGCGGCCGGTCGCGCAGGGAGTCACCCTAACGAGACTGCTAGAGCTGCTGGATGAGTGCCGCGAGGCGGGGCGCATCGCCGCCGGCAATGAACGCGAGCCGCGACCGCCGATCGACCAGGTACACGCTGGTTGGGTGAACGATCTCCCCGGTGTTCGCGTCGCGCGCGCGAGGGATCTGCCACGTGTCGAGCGCTGCGACAACCTCGGCGACACTGCCGCCGAGCAGCCGTGCTCCGGCCGGAAGGTTCCACGTCGCTGCGATGGACGACAGCCGGGCCGGCGTATCGCGCCACGGATCGAGCGTCACCACGAGGAGCACCGGTCCGCTCGCCCTTGCACGGCCTACGGCCGCGATGGCGTCGTGGACGAGCAGTGGACAGACGGTCTGGCAGTGGGCGTACGCGAACACGACCACGACCGGGCGACCCCGGAACTGCTCCAGCTGGACTCGGCTTCCATGCTGATCGATGAGCGACAGCGGTGGTGCCGTGCGGTCGAGCCGCAGCGGGTCGGCCTCGGCGCCGCTCCACGGCTCGAACGCTTCGGGCCCCGGAGTAGCTCCGGAAACCCGCACCGCCACGGCACCGAAGCCGGTCACCAGTGCGACCGCGCCTGCCCCAAGGGCGCGTCGTCCGCGAGGCGTCTGGCGCAGCGCGCCGAACGCCTCGCGTAGTTCCTCCCGCCACACCAGTCCGAGGAACGCGAACATCCCGAACGGCTCGCTGATCAACACCACCCATCCCCGAACGTCGGGCAAACCGTCGCGCGACACGCCGAAGCACACCTCGCGCGTCCGCTCGAGCCACGAGGGTGCGTCCGCACCAGTCGGCCATAGCGCGAACGCCCACCACGCCGAGGTGATGAGGGCCATCGTCACGAGGGCGCCAAGGGCGAGCGCGGCGGGTCGCCTCACGGCCGTGTCACCCGATCTTCCACACGAACGACAGCAGCTTCCAGTTCGTGAAGTAGTACAGCATGAACGCCGCGAGAAACACGAACACGAGAATCACCGTCCCCGGCGTCGCACCGAACCACCCGCGCTCCGGCGCGTGCAGCGCGGCGTTCCGCTCGTCAACGTCCGGCAAGTGCCGGGGCGGCGTCACCAGGCCCGAAGGGACTCCGTACTTCGGCATGCGCAGGCTCTCCCGAGGTGTAAGGCTTTCCGAAGAACACGGACCAGACCGTGATCAGGATGTAGCTGAGAACGCTGAATGCCGCCGTGAGCCCGCCTAACGCGACGAAGCCGAGCATGATGTTCACGGCGGGGTGGTACTCGACGTCGAACGGCGCCTGCGCGAACGTGACGTCCCAGTGACGGCGCGGAGCACCGAACGTCCCGGCGAACGTCATGGCCATGGTGAACACCACCATGCCGCCGGCGAACAGGTACGGCTGCCACTGCGCGAGCTTCCAGAACGCCACCTGCTTCCGGAAGATCATCGGGATCAGGTAGTACGTGATCCCCATGAACGCCATCGCCGTCCCGGCGACGACCGTCGCGTGGAAATGACCGGGCACACGGAGTGTGTTGTGCGCGATGATGTTGATCTGCTCCGTGCCGAACGTGACCCCCGTGATGCCGCCGATGAAGCCGAAGATCACGATCGAGAAGATCAGCGCGCTGAACCCGGGGTCGCCCCACGGCGCGCGCTTGAGCCACCCGAACATCCCGTCGTTGAACCCGCGCAGTCGCTGCCCGAGCTCGATGCTCGCCGGCACCGTGAAGCCGTGCAGCAGGCTCGCCAGCACCGCCATGTACATGAAGTAGCTCGTGTTCACCACCTTCCACGCCGGGCTGAAGCCGGGATCGACGAGCAGGTGGTGCGCTGACGCCATGGAGATGAACAGCACGTAGAGCACGAACGCCGACCGGCTGATCTTCTCGTTCAGCACCACGGCGCCGACCGTGAGCGCGCCGAGCAGGTACCAGATCGCCACCATGGCCGCGACGTTGATCTGCTGCGACGAGTGTCCGAGCGCCCACCACAGCATGCGGTAAATCTCGGGATCGACCGTCGGGATCACCCCGATGGACCAGAGGAACGTCGGGACGTAGATGGCCGCGCCGTGCAGGAGCGTGATGACGGCGATGATGGCCGCCGTCAGCGCGCCGTACGTCACGAGCGGCACCGAGCCCTCGTACGTGCGCTCGCGCTTCGCGACCACGAGCGTGGCGAAGAAGATGCACGTCTGCACCAGCGCGCCGACGGCGAACAGGATGATGCCCAGGTAGAACAGCGGGTGCGCCCGGAGCGGCACGTACGACGTCATCAACACGTCGGCGCGCCCACTCCACATCATGAACTCGGTGAGCAATGCCCCGCCGGCCATGAGGCCGAAACCTGCCCACGCGGTTCGCGGCGCGGCGACGCGGCTGCTCAGCAACACCGCACTCGCGAAGTGCAGCACCGCCATCTCGAAGAAGATGATGAAGAAGATCAGCATGCTCACGCCGTGCACGGTGAGCACGCGGTAGAACCAGTTCGCGGGCAGGAGGTGCACCGCGGGCCAGCGCGTGAGCACGAGCCCCACGGCCGCGATCACGCCGACGAGCAACGCGAGAATCGAGCAGACGGCGTTGAACTTGATCAGCGCTTCTGCCTGGCGATGGATGCGCCGTCCGGTGGTGGGACAGGTGCGAAAGTCCGGGTGTGCGGCCGGTGGCGCGAACACCGTCCGATCGGCAACCGTGGAAGTCATGGTCGGCTCTCCCTGTGGACGTTCGCGTCCTCGGCCTTCCCATCCCCGGCTCCGAGTATGCGTGCCGCGCTCGAGCTGCCCACCTCACGGCCCTGTTCGTCGGTCACGATCACGCGACCGACCATGGTGTGGTGCCCGATGCCGCAGAACTCGTTGCAGACGATGCGAAAGTCCCCGGCTTCGGTGGGCGTGACGCGCAACCCATAGTCGTAGCCGGGGACGACCTGAAAGTTCACGTTCACGGGGTAGAGGTTGAACCCGTGATTCACGTCGAGCGCCGAGAGGTGCAGCGTGTATTCGGCGCCCTGCCTGAGCTTGAGGATCGGCGTCCAGGCGAAGCTCATCGCCGCGAGGTAGACGTCGCTGCCGGGCGGTGGGGCGACGATCGGGATCCCGCGGTCCTCGCCGACGCGGTACGTCTTGATGAACTCCTGCGTGCGCGCGTAGAACGCTTGCGGATCCACCTTCCGCCTGATGCCGGATGGGTTCTGCCCGCCCTTGAAGTGCCAGAGCGGCATCATCGCGAACAGCACCATGCACCAGCCGAACGCGATGGCGAGCCACATCTTCTCCGTCTTGTGTGCGGGCTTCCACCAGGTGCCGCGCGGGGATTCAATCCCGGTGTGGGTGTCGTGGGTCATGGCTCGTTAGGGGAGCGTGCCTTTCGGCATCGTGACGACTTCCCAGAGTCCCCATCCCGTGTAGACGATCAGCATGATGACGATGCCGAGCGCCAGCAGGAGGAACATGTTGTCGTAGAGGCGTTGACCGAGCGGCGGGGATTCATCGGGGTCAGGCGGTCTCCTGACGTCGTCGGTGTTGGCCATGGGGCCCTCGAGGTTCGCGGTGCCGGTGCGTGGGTGGGCGTGGAAGTGCGTCGCGTCAGCGACGGCGCGTGGTCGCCGACCGAGTGGCCCGCGACGGAAGCAAGTCGGGCGCGTCGTCGCGGAGCAGATCGGCAACGGTGGTAGTCGCGAAGAACTGCTGGATCTCTTCGGCGATGTGCTTCCAGCGTCCGTGGGCCGCGCACGGTTCCGAGTCGCGACATCGCGCGCGTCCGAGGAGGCAGTGGCGCTCGGCCGCGGTATCGAACGGCGCGATGATGGTGTCGAGCGTCATGCGCTCGGGCGTGTCGCCGAGGTTGAAGCCGCCGCCGGGCCCGAAGGTGGAGGTGACAATGCCTGCCCGGGAGAGCTGGTGCAGGGTCTTCGAGAGGTAGTTGCGCGGCACGTCGAGCGCCTGCGC
>DASURJ010000659.1:0-2051 GCA_036280115.1 Gemmatimonadaceae bacterium | reverse complement strand
GACGCTCGCGCGCTCGATCAGGCTCGTCGGCATCGACGTCGACGGCGTGCTCACCGACGGCGGCATCTACCTCGGCGCCGTCGACGGGCGCCCACTCGAGTTCAAGCGCTACGACATCCAGGACGGTCTCGGCATCCACCTGCTGCGGGACGCCGGCATTCGGATCGCGATCGTCACCGGCCGCGTGTCCGACAGCGTGCGGCTGCGTGCCGCCGAGCTGCGCGTGGACGACGTCGCACAGGATCCCGACGCCATGAAGATGCCCGCGTTCCTGCGCATCACGCAGCGTCACGGTATCCGCCTGAACGAATGCGCGTTCATCGGCGACGACTTCCCGGATCTCGCGCTGCTGCGCGTCGTCGGCCTTCCGGTGGCGGTCGGCAACGCCGTCCCCGAGGTGCGCGACGCCTGCCGGTTGCGCCTGACGAGGGAGGGCGGCCACGGCGCCGTGCGCGAGTTCGCCGAGACGCTGCTTCGTGCACGCGGCGAGTGGGACACGCTCTGGGAGCGCTACGTCGCCGCGCGCTCGACGGCGGATCTGGAGATCGCCAAGTGACCGACCTCGAGCGCATTGTCGAGGTCGGCCGGCGCGTGATCCGCCTCGAGCGGGAGGCGCTCGCCGCCGTCGAGGAGCGGCTCACCGAGGAGTTTGCGCGTGCCGTCAAGCTCATCGCGCAGTCCAGCGGGCGCGTCATCGTCGCCGGAGTGGGCAAGTCGGGGCTCATCGGCCGCAAGATTGCCGCGACCCTCACGTCCACCGGTACCCCCGCGACGTTCCTCCACCCCGTGGAAAGCGTCCACGGCGATCTCGGGCTGGTGGGGCGTGAAGACGTGGCCATCCTGCTCTCCAAGAGTGGCGAATCCGACGAGATGCTGCCCCTCATGGCCCATCTGAAGGGCTTCGGGGTAGGAATCATCGCCATCACCGGGAACCGGGACTCGACGCTCGCCCGGTATGCCGACGTGACGCTCGACGCACGGGTGCGCGAGGAGGCCTGCCCGCACGACCTCGCACCGACGACGAGCACCACGGCGGCGCTCGCGCTGGGAGACGCCCTGGCGGTGGCGCTGCTTCAGGAGAAGGGCTTTCGCCGCGAGGATTTCGCACGCATTCATCCCGGCGGCGCGCTCGGCCGGAAGCTGGTGGTGAAGGTCGGCGAAATCATGCTGCGTGACGGGCTTCCGGTCCTGCGTGAGGGCGATACGATGCGTGAGGCGATCGTGCTGATCGCCGAGCGGCGCGGCATCGCCGTGCACGTGGACGGGCAGCAGCGTGTGGACGGCGTCCTCACGGCGGGCGATCTGAGCCGCCTGCTGGAGCGCACCGGCGACGACGTCCTGTCGGTGCCGGTCCGGGACGTGATCACGAGAACTCCGAAAATCGCGCGGGATGACGAGCTCGCGAGCGCCGTCGTCTATCGCATGGAACAGCACGGAATCATGGCAATGCCAGTGGTGAACGGAGACGAGCAGCTTGTCGGAGTGGTGCACCTGCATGACCTCATGCGGGCGAGGGTCGTATGACGCGGCCCTCCCTCGTGCTGTTCGCGTCGATGCTGTCCGCGGCCGGAGTGCTCGCCGCGTGCACGGAGACGACCAAGCCGCCCGTCTCTCGCACGCCCACCGCTGCCGACAGCGCCGAGCAGATCATGACCGAGGTCGTCACGACGCTGTTCCAGAAAGGGCTCAGGCGCGGCGAGCTCTTCGCCGATACGGCGTACACATTCGACGAACAGACGCGGCTCGTTTTCCGGAACCCACGCGTGAACTTCAACACGGAGAAGGGCGCGCCCAACGGGGCGCTGCGCGCCGATCGTGGCCATCTGAACCTGCGCACCCAGATCTTCGAGGGCTTCGGCAACGTGGTCATTACCTCGACCGATGGAAAGCGGCTCTCCTCGCCGCAGGTGCGCTACAACCAGCTGGCGAACGAGATCTCGAGCGACACCACGTTCGAGGTCGTGCAGGGAGATCGCGTGCAGCGCGGCATCGGATTCACGGCCGATCCGAACATCACGCGCTGGAGCTGCAAGCGGTCCTGCAGTGGGTCG
>DASURJ010000658.1:0-4178 GCA_036280115.1 Gemmatimonadaceae bacterium | reverse complement strand
GCGAGCACGAGCGAGCAGAGAGGGAGCAGCGGGCGCGGCATGGCGGCTCGGGACGGGGACAACCGGAAGATAGGGCGCGGTGCCGGGACGGGAACAGGGCGCCCGCCGGCGCTCACTCCGCGTGGGGCTCGCCGGCCTCGCGGACAGCACCGATGTCTCGAAGCGCAACGAGGAACGCTTCCACGTCCGCGAGCGCCCGGTCCTCCGCGGTCTCGAACTCGAGAGTCAAGTTCCGCGCCAGGTCACGCGCGGTCCGCGGGGTGTCCAGCAGGCTCCACAGGAAGTCCCCGGTGTCGTTGAGCACGTACAGTCTGGCGCCCTTGAACTCGGGGTCCGACGCCCGCGCTTCGAGCGGGACGAGGACGGTTTCGCCCGCAACTCGCCGCGCGACGATCTGTCGCGCGCGCGCCCACTTTCCCGAGACGGCGTCGCTCGTCGCGTCCATCAGACCGCTCCGGCCGGCGCGGCGCTCCCGACCTCGTTCAGGATCCACCGCGCACCGTCGGCCGTCGGCGGGAACGTGAGCTCGACGAGCCGGGCGTGAGAGACGACCGCGTCAACGACCGCCAGGGCTCCGTCGCAGCGCCCGGGCTCCCAGAGCGGCATCGACAGCGTGTTCACGAGGCGCCGAAACGCGTCGGCCGCGGTGACGGGGCGCGAGCTCGTGACCTCGCCGTGCCGGATGAATACGACTGTCGTTAGGCTCGCCGATCCGGGCCCGGCGATCTTCGCGGCGCCGGGCCATGGCGAGCCCCAGACGCGAGCGCCGGGCGGATCGAGCGTCACGATCGCGCGGTCATCCGTGATCACGTCGACCGGCGCGTCGGTCGCGGAAAGCAAGCGGGCCAGCGTCGTCTTCCCCGTCCCCGACACGCCGGGACAGAGCACGCCCTCCCCTCCACTCGTGATGAACGCGCACGCGTGCGCGATGAGGCCCATCGCGCGCGCGGCGAGCGCGAACGAGAACGCCGTCAACTCCGACTGCAGCGCCACGACGGGGTGCGACGGACGCGCGGCGTACCGCACGCGATACGCTGCCCCCGGCGCGACGGTCGTCAACAACCGGTCCACCTCGCCGAACACGCCATGGAACAGGGCCGCCGGCTCACCCTGATCGTCGACGTGGAACGTGCACCACGGTGGCACGCTGAGCATGGCACGCATGTGCAGCGGCGTCGCTTCCCCGACTCCGTGCAGGATCGTGATCGGGGCCGCACTATCGTGTGTGCCCGGCCACGCGACCACGCCTTCCCGCTCGAGCTCGAGGCCATCGGCCAGCTCGTGAACGATCGGGATACCGGCGACAGGCGCGACGCGCACGACGGCCACGTCACCACCCCCCGCGAACGGCACGAGCGAGCCGGCGGCGGAGCTTCAGTGCCGCCACCGAGAGCGATCGGGGTGCCTCACGGGTCAGCTCGCGCTCGACGCCGAGGTGAGTCACATGCGTGGCGACGCCGATGACGCGCGACCGGGGTATCGCCGGGTCGGGCGAGAGTGCGGCGTCGCCGCGCATGATCAACGTCTCCGCGTCGAGATCGACCACGCGATGCAGCACCGGCTCGCCGTCGGCCGTCAGCGCGAGGACCACGTCACCCCGCGCGATCACGCGCTCGGACACGCCCGCGATGCGGACCAGCGCGCCTCGCGGGATGGTCGGCAGCATGCTGCCGCCGGGTGCTCGCACCCGAAGTGCCCCACCCACACCGACGACCTCGCGGACGAGCGACACCATCTCCGCACGCTCGACACGGAGCGGCCGAGCGCCGTTCTCGTGAGCCGAACCGATCGCCGCGGGCACCGACGGCGCCTCCGGCGTGTAGGTTCGGTGCACGCCGGCAAGCGAGGCGAGTCGCGTACGGACCCGTGCGAGCGCAAAGCGGAGGGTGCCCATGATGCTTCCACGCGTCTTCCGCGGCACGACGAACGCGGCGAGGACGCGCCATCGGTCGCCAGCCGACGCCGCCAGCATCAGATGGCGCACGATCGAGTGCACGTCGCGGCGTCCGTCGCGCGCGAACCCGAGTGGCTCGAGCCACGCGTCGTCGCCGTCGCGGACGCGCAGCACGGCTGCTGCACGCTCCTGCGCCCACGCGAGATACCCGCCGACGCGCGCGGCATCGGCCGCCCGGGCCGCCTCGACCCGCTCGCGCTCGGGCAGCAGCGACCAGATCGTGGCGAAATCCACGAGCCACAACAGCGGCGGCATCTGATGCGTCGCGAGATGCACCGATAGGTACGCGGCGACGAACGGCCCGTCGAGCGCAGGCATCAGTTCGCCCGCGACGTCGCGATAAGTCGCGGCCGCTGACGGCGCCGGAAGATGCGCGAGGTGGTCGCTCACGAGTAAAGAGTGCAGCTCGAGGTGCTCGGCCGCGCCCGCGTTCCGTCGCGCCCAGGCCTCGTGCCACGGCGCCTCGCCATCCTGGCGCTCCCAGCCGAGCGACACGAGCGCCGCTGCCGCTTCCGCGCGCTGGTCGGCCGGAACGTACAGGTCGATGTCCGACGAGCAGCGCACGAAGGCGTCGCCGTAGAGGGCCGCGCCTAACGGGAGTCCTTTCAGCACGACGGCATCCACGCGGCGCGAGTCGAGCGCGGTCAGCGTCTGACGCAGCGTCTGCAACTGGAGCTGCCCGCGGAGATGCGTCGCGATGGCCATCCGGCGCCACGCGGCGGCGGTTTCCGCGTCGGCGTGGTCCTGGATGAATCGGCGCGACCGGGCCCACGCGAGCGGTGCGAGCATCTCCTGCGCGGCGAGTTGCAGCACCGCGGGCCAGTCGACGGCGGCGGCGTCCCGGTGCGCTGTGCCGAGGGCGAGCCGAATCGACACGGCCGCCGCACGTCTCGATGCGTTTCGCGACGGCACGATGTGCTCGCTCGGCGCGGACGACGGCGAAAACTCAGGGCCGCTCACGCGCCGTCCCCGTCGCCGTTCGATGTCCCACGGCCGACCATCTCGCGCAGCCGGCGCACCGCAGTCCGTGCGTCGCGGGCGTCTCTACGACGCTCCCGCCCATAGTACGAGTAGTAGTAATGGCCGTAGCTGCCGTAGTACGCGCCGCTCCGCATGTCGACGTCGTTGAGCACGGCCCCCAACAACCGGCCGCGGACCGACCGGATGTGACCGATCGCACGCCGGACGGCATCGCGCTTCGTTCGCTGTGTACGGATCACGAGGACGACGCCATCGACCATGGTCGCCAACACCGCGGCATCGGTCACTGCGAGGAGCGGCGGCGAGTCGAGCAACACGACGTCGAACTTCGCCTTCGCGTCGCGCAGAATCTCCTGCATCCGCGACGACCCGAGCAGCTCCGCCGGGTTTGGCGGAAAGCGTCCGCTCGCGAGGATGGAGAGGTTCGGTACCTCCGTCTCGTGAATGGCGTCCGCGAGCATCGCCTCTCCGACGATCACCTCGGTCAGCCCCGGAGAGCGCTCCACTCGAAACGCGCGGTCGAGAACCGCGCGCCGCAGGTCGGCATCGATCAGCAGTGTTCGCTGCCCCTGTTGCGCGAATGTGATGGCGAGGTTCGCCGCGGTGGTCGATTTGCCATCAGCGGGCCCCGGGCTCGCGACCACAATGGCTTGCGGCGATTGCTGCGCTCGCGCGAACGCGAGGTTCGTGCGCATCGACCGATACGCTTCGGTCACCGGCGATCGTGGATCGACGTGCGTGATGAGTCGATCGCTCGTCCCGTCCTCGGACCGAAGCCCTCGACGATCGCCCCGAATGGCCGGGATGAGCCCGAGCATCGGGAGATCCATGTGCTCGCGCAGCTCGTCCGGCGATTTCACCGAGTCGTCGAGCCGGTCGAGGGCGAACGCGAGCACGAACCCCATCAGCAGACCGATGAGTATCGAGTACGTGATCGCCCGCTTCCGGTTTGGCGAGACCGCAAAGGTCGGCAGCGTGGCCTCGTCGATCGGCTGCACTCGCCCCCCATCGACCGACTCGGCGATTCGGGCGAGCTGATACTCGGACTGCAGGTTGTCGAACGTGCGCTGCATCGTCCCGACCGTCGCGACGAGACGCGCCTGCTCCGCCTCGAGCTGCGGGTACTTCTCCGTCTGGAGCCGAAGGTCGGCGATCGTCTTGTCGAGCGACCCGAGACGGGATTGGAGGGCTTGGAGGTAGAGCTGACTCGCGCTGCGCAGGTCTTCCTTCGTGCGACTGATCA
>DASURJ010000657.1:0-3222 GCA_036280115.1 Gemmatimonadaceae bacterium | reverse complement strand
ACTATCCTGATAGTAGAACGTGTCCGGGTCAAGGTCCGCGACGTACGCGAGTTGTGTAGCTACGCGCCTCCCCATCGCGTCCGTCTTTCCGGCCTTTCTCCTACCGCGTGTCCGAGATCGCCCGATACGCGAGCGAGCCGTCACTCCTATCGTGGAGCACAACCCGAAGCCTGACCTCCGGCGCGCGTGGCCGATCCCGCGTCGATCGTCGGGTCCGATACGCTCGGCGGCGCGGTCGAGCTCGAAGGCTCGCTCCTCAGCACGATCGGCCAGAGGGTGACCCAATGGCATCCGGTCTTCGCATCTCGGCCGTCGTCGCTGTCGTCGGTATCGCCGCCGTGGCGTGTCGGGACGCACCGACTGCCGCTGAGCGAGTAGCGCAAACGCCCCGGTCGCCCGCACTGGTGGTCCAGGGCGGACTTCCGTTCAGCGAGGCGCTCGCCGAGCTCGGCGACGAGATCTTCGACGACAGGAATCTCTCGCTGAGAAAGAACCAGGCGTGCAACAGCTGCCATCTCGCCGAGTGGGGTTTTACGGGGCCCGACCCGGCGATCAACGCCGCCGGCGCCGTGTACCCGGGGTCGATTCCGACGCGGTTCGGCGATCGTAAGCCGCCAAGCTCCGCCTATTCGACGCTGAGTCCTGTTCTGAGCTATGTACGGCGACAGGGCGGCGAGTTCGTTGGAGGCAGCTTCTGGGACGGGCGCGCGACTGGTGAGCGGCTTGGGAACGCGGCGGCTGACCAGGCGCAGGGGCCGTTCCTGAATCCGATGGAGCAGGCGCTGCCCGACGCCGCGTGTGTCGTGTACCGCGTATCGATCGCGCCGTACGCAAACGACTATGTGCGTTTGTGGGGAAACCAGATCCTTACGATCGCGTTCCCGTCGAATACCGACGAGCTCTGCGGCATGGAAGGGATCACCGTCCCACTCAGCCCCGCGGATCGGACGAAGGTGAACGCGGAGTACGCGAACATCGCGATCGCGATCGCCGTGTACGAGGAGTCGCACAACCTGTTCAGCTCGAAGTTCGACGCGGCCCGGCGTGGGCAGGCGACGCTCACGCCCGAAGAGCAGCGCGGCTTCGCCCTCTTTCAGGGCAAAGGACAGTGCGCCCGATGTCACGTGAGTGCTGGGCAGCAACCAGCGTTCACCGATCACACGTACGACAACCTGGGCGTGCCAGCGAATCCGCAGAACCCGTTCTACCAGGCGAACCCGAATTTCGTCGATCTGGGACTTGGCGGATTCCTGCAGACGCGCCCGGAGTGGGCAGCGCTCGCGCCGTCGCACCTGGGGGCGATGCGGGTGCCGACGTTACGCAACGTGGATCTGCGTCCGTATGTCGGCGCGACGAAGGCGTACATGCATAACGGCGTCTTCAAGAGCCTCGAGGAGGTCGTTCGATTCTACAACACGCGTGACGTTCTACCGGAGTGCGCTCCCGGAGCGCCGCGCTCGGCGTGGGGCGAGTCGTGCTGGCCGGCGGCCGAGGTGGAGCAGAACGTCAACCGTGTGGAGCTCGGCAACCTCAGGCTCACCGCTGACGAGGAAGCTGCAATCGTTGCATTCCTTCGAACGTTGTCGGACGGGTTCATCGAGCCGACTGTTGCTCGACGAAACCAGCGCATGCATGGAGTGTCGCGCTGAGCTCCTTGACGATTCAGGGCGCGCGCGCGACGGTTGAGCGGTCCTGAATCGTCGAGGCTTGCATGTTCCGTTTCGCGTTGTGCGCTCGCGCGGCGGCCCTCAGCTGCGTCATCGCGGCGTCGGTTGCCGCGCAGAGCGCGCCGGCCACGTTCACCGCCTCCAGCGAGTCGAGAGTTGCCGCAGACCCTGACGTGCAGGGCGCGCAACGGCTTTTCTCGGCCTGGCTCGAGGGGCAGATGGCCTATCGCGGCCTACCCGGCATCGTCGTCGGCGTCGTCGCCGACCAGGAGCTCGTGTGGGCGAAGGGGTTCGGCTACGCCGACGTTCAGACGAAGAAGCCAATGGCGCCGGCGACGAAGTTCCGCATGGCGTCGCACAGCAAGCTGTTCACGGCCACGGCCATCATGCAGTTGCGCGAGCAGGGGAAGGTGCGCCTCGACGATCCCGTGTCGACGCACTTGCCGTGGTTCCAGGTGAAGCCGGCCGGCGATGACGATGGGCCGATCACGGTCGAACAACTGCTCAACCACGCCTCGGGGCTTCCTCGTGAGGCGGGGGCACACTGGACCACGCATGAATTCCCCACGGAGGAGGAGGTCAAGAAGCTCATCACGGATCGGCAAGCGGCCTTCGCGCCGCAGACGCGGTGGAAGTACTCGAATCTCGCGTACACCATTGCCGGCATGTTGGTGGAGCAGGTGAGTGGCCAGCGATGGGCGGACTACGTACAGCAACACATCTTCGGTCCGCTCGGGATGACGTCATCGAGCGTGGACCGGAACGTCGACGGGCTCGCGGTGGGGTACGGGCGGCGAATGCCGGACGGCACGCGCGAGTCGCTGCGGTTCGTGGACGCCCGCGGTATGGCCGCCGCCACGGGTATCACGTCGACGGTCGAGGACATGGCCAGGTTCGTCTCGGCACAGTTCCGTCACGGGAAGATGGGCGGCCGGCAGATTCTGAGCACCGGGTCGCTCCGCGAGATGCACCGCGTGCGGTCACTCGAGAACAACTGGACCTCGGGCACTGGCATCGGTTTCGGGGTGAATCGTGTCGGGAACAAGACGTACGTAGGACACGGCGGCGGCTATCCCGGCTACACCACGCAGACGTCGATTCAGCTCGATGACAAGGTCGGTGTCATCGTGTTGACGAACACGAACGACTCGAACCCGGGCGACATCGCGCGACAACTGATGAGCACTGTCGGGGCAGCCGTGGCGAAGGCGTCAGCGGAGAAGCCGAAGGCGGTGGCGTGGGACCCATCGTGGGCGCGGTTCGCTGGCCTGTATCGCGGGCGATTCGGCGACAGCCAGGTCGTGCTCCTGAACGAGCGGCTCGTGATCATCTCGCCGACGGCGCCGAATCTGGACAATCCGATTACGCTCGAGCCGCTGGGCGGGGGCCGCTTCCGCTACGTGGCTCCTAACGGCGGCGGGCCGGTCGGAGAGATCGTGCGGTTTGTCGAGGAGAACGGGCGTGTGGTCCGGATGATCACGGGCGACAGCTACGTGGACCGGGTGCAGTAATCGGGGTCAGATGCGAATATCATCGTTTCGTCGCGGCCGCGACG
>DASURJ010000656.1:0-4335 GCA_036280115.1 Gemmatimonadaceae bacterium | reverse complement strand
ACCGTTTGCGGACAGTGTCCCGTGCGGGTCGCCGCCGACCGATCGCGTCGCATCGAACGCCTTGGCAACCCCAAAGTCCGCCACCACCGCGTGGAACTCCCCCGACGCCGGATCCCCCGACAGCAGGATGTTGTCCGGCTTGATGTCCCGGTGCACGATCCCGCGCCGATGCGCGTACGCCAGCGCATCCGCCACGTCCCGCGCGATCCGAAACGCAAGCTCCAGCGGCACCACCGGCTCTCGCTTCAGCCGCTCGCGCAACGACTCCCCCGCGATGTACGGCATCACGTAGAACACATGCCCGTCGCTCTCACCCGAATCGAAGAGCGGCACGATGTGCGCATGCTGCAGGCTCGCCGCGATGCGGATCTCCCGCAGTAACGCCTTCGTGCCGATCGACGCCGCGATCTCCGGCTTCAACACCTTCACCGCCACCCGCCGCTCGTGCCTAACGTCATGCGCGAGATACACCGTCGCCATCCCGCCCGAACCAAGCACGCCCTCGATGACGTAGCTGCCGTTCGCCAGACTCGACCCGATCGCGAGCGAGCCGTCGAGACCCTCCGGCAACGGACGAGGAGCACGAACGACGTCCGCCGACAATACGACTCGCTCCCGCTCCGGCGGCGTCATCACGGCCACCGCCGGCATCCGCGGCGCGCGGCGGATCGCCTCCACCATCGCCTGCGTCTCCGGCGCCGGCTCCGCACCGTACTCCACACGCAAGCGACGCGCGAAATCGTCATACGCCTGCAACGCTCCCGCTCGATCGCCCGCACGGTTCAGGAACCCGAGCAATCGACGAAACGCGCGCTCGTCATCCGGATCGAGCTCCACGGCACGCCTTCCCCACCCCACCGCCACGGTGTGCGCGCCATGGCCGTCCTGCTCCTCCGCGAGCTGCCGCGCGGCGCGGGCGGCGAGCTTCCGCAGCGACGCCCGCTCGCCCTCCACCCATTCCTCGAATCCCGCCGCGTCCTCCACGAACACGCCATCGAGGAAATCACCCCGGTACAGTCCGAGGGCTTCGTCCGCACGGCCGTCACCGATCGCCGCGCGGAACGCCACCACATCACACCACACCCGGTCGTGGTCGATGCCGACCTCGTCCACGCCGCGTGTCATCACGGCTTCGGAGCCCAACGTCTGTCGCAGGAATCGCAGCGCCTGGCTCAGCGCGTCTCGGGCTCGCGCATCATCGACCTCAGGCCAGAACAACGCGACGAGCCGGTCGCGCCGATGCAATCCGATCGGCCGCGCAGCCGCGAGGTAGACGAGCAGCGCAATGCGCTTGGGTTGCGCCAACGCGGCGTCCAGCACCCGGTTCTCGGGTGCACGAAGATCCACGACGCCAAGCGTGGACAGGCGAATCAACCGACGCCTCGGCCGACGGAACGCCACGAGCGAACCGACTCTGCTCGGCGACGGCGCCGCAGCATGGAGCGAACGCCAATGTACGACCGGCGCCAGACCGCCACAACGCCGGTCCGCGTAGGCAGGGTCCAGCGCTATCGCGGTCGGCGCGATCGACGAGGCACGCATACCGGGTGTCCTAGCGAAGCCAACAGGAACTCAGCCCCGCGTGCGAACCGAGATGACTCCGCCGGCGTGGAACCGCCCCAGATCGTGGTTGGCCGCGACCGGCCTCAGGTACCGGACCTCTGCGACCACGCCCACGGGTATAGTCCGCAGGACATCGACTCCTCCCTCATACCGCCCATCGACGTAGACGACGGGGAACTCACCGTTCGGGTTCGAAGACGTCCTTCTGGGCTTCAGAAAGTCCGGTCGGAACCGCGCGACGGCCTCGTACGCACTGTGGACGGACGCCGATCCGAGCTCCGGTAAGGTGATCGCGTCGAGCTCGTACGCGGGCGCGGATGACGAACGCAGCGTCGTTCGATCGGCAGATGGGCCGGCAGAGCGGCACCCAGGAAAGAGTCCGAGCGACGCGATCATAACCGTGACGCGAGCAAGTAGGAACCGTGACACGCGAGCCTCCGAGCAGTGGTCTCGCAGGCCGCTCGCTCGCGCCGTGTGCGCCGAGCCGGACGACCTACACGGCCATGCTGCTCGGCGGGTCTGATCTGCGACTGACGTGCGGCTGATCCGCCCCTCGATTCGTCATTTTCGCCGTGTTTCTTCCCCGGTCAGCTCGATCCGGCTGATCTCGACCCGCGGAATTCCGTCCCGGTCCACGGTGTAAGCCGCGATCCGATGCCCCGGCAGCGCCGCGATCACCCACTGGTCGATCGTCCGCCGAGCCACCACGCGCGCGGCGACGGGATCGATAAGCTCGATGGTGGTTCGATAGAGTTTCTCGAACGCCATGTCCTGTGCGCGAACCTCGCCGCGCGCGCTCGCGCTCCCCGGCCACGCCTCGCGCCAGGTGGGTGCCGCAACCGCGACGAAAACCCAGAGGCGGCCGTCACCGTCGGCATGGATCGCCTGAATTGCCGGCGGCGGAGGCGACGTCGGCGTGCCGAGCCCGCCGGAGACACGCCCGCGGAACCAGTCTGGATCGCGCTCGAGCGTCGCGCCGCGCTCGCCGCCGGCAGTCCATTCGACGAGACGATACTCGTGGACTTCGGACGCCCATATTCGTGCGGTGCCGGTTGCCGCCAACCGGTGGGATGGCATTGCGCCCACGCGGCTGGCTTCACTCTCCGGACCAAATGTCTTCACAGTGGCGGCATCCGAGCCGGCGAACGATATGAAGTGCAGCACCGATCCCGCGGTCCGTCCGGGGCGCGCGTTCGCCGCGACCTCGTCCGGCCACCGTACGACCATGGTCGAGAACAGTTGCGTGCGAAGCGACACGAACCGCCGAGCCCGCAGGTCGGCCGAGAAGACGGTTGCGCGGTGGGCGGCGGCGTCGATGACGAGCAGCGAGTCGCCGGGGAGCTGGATGACGTCGAACGGGGTGACGAATTCCCCCGGTCCCTGCCCCATGCGCCCGACGTTTCGCGTGAACCTGCCGGTGGCGTCGAAGAGCATGGGCCGCCGGCGCCACTCGAGCACCCAGTATCGTCCGCCCCCGTCGGCGCGCACGGCGGTCGGGATGCCGCTCAGGCTGCCATCGCCATCCGCAGCGCCGAGCCTAACGAGTGGGCGCACCGCGATGGAGCATGCCTCACAGGAGACGCCATCGGGTACCGTTCGCGCCGCCGAGCCCTGCCCATGCAACAAGGCTGGCGCGAGCACGGCGAAGGTAGCCATCGCCCGGCGCACCAGACCGGCGAAACCGGCTAAATCGGGGTCAGATTCGAATATCATCCTTCCTCCGCGAGAGCTTTGACGCCCGATCAGATCGCGCCAGCGATACGGACCCCCGCCCGGCAAGCAGCCAGCTGCCAGCCGCTGTCAGTAGCCCTCCAGCTCGGAGCTGCAGCTAGCAACCCGCCAGCTACCAGCCGGCCTCCCAGCTCGCAGTCCAATCAGAGCGCCCCCCGCCCCTTGATCTCGAGGTACTTGTTGACGACCGCCGCCGTCATGTGCTGCGGTGATACGTCGAGCACGTTCACCCCGGCCCGCCGCATTCGCTCGAGCACCGCCTGACGCCCCGACAACAGTTCTTCCGCCGCTGCGCTTGTGTACAGCGCCAGCTCCCCCTCGGTCCTCGGCACCGCCGCCTCGAACACCGCGTCGTTCCGTAAGGCCACGACCACCACGAGATGCCGCGCCGCGCTCCGGGTGACGTGCGCAACGAGGGCGCGTGACGCGCGCTCGTCGATCACGTCGGTGAAGAACACGATGAGCGCTCGACGACGCTGCCGAGCCGCGAGGTAGCGAAACGCCCCCGCGTAATCGGGCTCAGCCATCGTTGCCGTCACGGGAATCAGTGCGTTCCGCACGAGCCGCAGTGCCGCGTCCCCGCGGTTCGGCGGCACGAACGCGCGCACCTCCTGATCGAACACCATCGCGCCGACGCGGTCGCCCGAGGTGGCCGCCACATCCGTCAGCACGAGGGCGGCCGAGAGGGCATGCTCGAGCCGGGAGAAGTCACCGGCGAGCTGCGTCATCGCGCGCCCGGACTCGATGAGGGTGAAGATCGTTTGCGACTGCTCGATCGAGAACTCGCGCACCATGTGGCGGCGCCGGCGCGCGGTCGCTTTCCAGTCGATGTGCCGCGGATCGTCGCCGACGGCGTACTCCCTGAGCCCCGCGAACGCCTGAGACTCGCCCCGCTGCCGCAGCACGCGGACGCCGGCTTCGTGGAGTCGGTGTTGGACGGCCAGCAGTCGGAACCGCCGGACGTTCGAGACCGACGGCGTGACGAGGATGGTGTCATCGGGCGCGAAGGTACCCCGGGCGGCCAGCAGCCCGAGTCGCGTG
>DASURJ010000655.1:0-5318 GCA_036280115.1 Gemmatimonadaceae bacterium | reverse complement strand
GCCTGCGTCGCGTGTTCCACCTCGTGAACCACGTCCCGCGGCTGTCGTGGACGGTTATCGCGCATCGAAGCGGCTACTTCGACCAGGCCCACATGATCAACGATTTCCGCGCGCTCACCGGCGTGAGTCCCACCAAATACGCCACGACCAAGACAGCCGTCGGCGAGGGCTTCATGCCGTACCGGCTCGCGCCAGGCCTGGAATTTCCTCTGGCCGGAGGCATGGCTACCGCCGACAGCCGGTAGCCAGCCGCTGCTACTTCACAGTCAACCTCGCGACTTTCGCCGGAATCCGCCCTGGCGACGCCCCGTACGCGATCCACAGGTCACGCGTGCGCGGATCGATCGCCAGGTGCCTGACGAGTGCTCCGCGACTCGGCAGCGGATACGCCGTGAACCGGTTTGCGGCCGCGTCGTACGAGAAGATCACGTCCGCCGCCGATGTGCCGATCCAGATCCGCCCGTTCGTGTCGTCCACCTTCACGACGTACGGCACCGCGTCCGCCATCGGGAGGGGGAACCGTGTGAACCGACGCGTCGCCGGGTCGAGGCGCACAAGCTCGTTCGTCGCGTACGCAGGGATCCAGAGAATGCCTCGGCGATCGATATCGAACCGCCGCGGGCCGCTCCACGGCTCAGGCATGTCGAAAACCTCGGAGGTCTTCTTCTTCGGGTCGTACGCGAAGAGGCGATTGCCCTGAAGCTCCGACATCCACACTCGACCGTCCGGTGCGACGCGGATCTCGTACGGAATCGGACCGCCCGGACCCTTACCCATGGTGGGGTGCGCCGGAACCTCGACGCGCTCGATCGCCTGCGACGAATCGGTCACTGCCGTGTCGATCCGAACGACAAGCTCCGGCGAGTGCGTGAAGTGACCGTTGATCCACACGGCGCCATCGCCGCCGAGCGCGAGGCTGTGCGGGTAGAACCCACCATGCCACGTGCGCCACTCCCTGGACTTCACGCTGTACCGAGCGACCATGTGGCGCGCGCCGAGCACGACCCACCAGTCGCCGGCGGGGTCGATCTCGAGTGCGCGCGGGTTCGCCTGCTGCACCGGCATGTCGACGCCCTCGAACGTGCCGCGTGCCGGGTCGAGCACCCACATTCGATGCGTGAACATCCCCGTCACGACCACGCGTCCGTCACGACCCACGGCGACGTCGTGAGGCAGATCGCCGGCCTGCGGCATGTCGAACTCCGTGACCGTCGCCCCCACAGGCATGGTCGGTCGCGGCTTGGGCACGGGCGCGGCGGCAAGGTGTTGCGCGAGCCACAGCGACGTCATAGCCGCTTCACGCCCGTGACCGATGACCGGGAAACCCGTCGTCGAGCCCGCGAATCCGAGCATGCGGTTGATCGCCTCGGTCCACTCGGCGACCGTTCGCGCCTTGCCGCCGGGCCGCGCCACCTGGTCATCGAACTGATGACAGCCCGTGCAGTCGAGGATGAATCGGCGCTTCTCCTCCCCATCGGGAAGGAGGCTGAGCCAGTCGGAGCTATAACGCAGCGAGTCGGCGGCAACCGGCGGCGTGTCGTGAGAACTGCGACGGCTCGACGCATCGAGCACTGCCACGAGTGCGCCGCCAAGCAGAACGCTCAAGAGGATCGAACGAGTCATCGGGCTCCGAGGAGAAACCGTCCATGCGAACCTGTTGTCATTCCGAGGCGGGTACCCGCGAAGCGGGTGATGAGGAATGACAGGAACGATGACCGGGCACCCACGCACGTGCTTGGATGATCCTGCGCTCTACCCTTGCCTGCCTAGGGGACACATTATAAGTTCGCCATAGCCTGCCCAGGGGAGCGCATGCGAGACGCCGACCTCAACATCCTCCGCGAGAGCCTCGACCTCCTCATCCTCAAGGCCCTCACGTGGGGCCCAAAGCACGGCTATGCCATCTCCGAATGGATCGAAGGGTCCACCGGGGAGTTGCTCCTCGTCGAGGAAGGGACGCTCTACCCGGCGCTGCACCGGCTCGCCGAGCGCGGATGGGTCACGAGCGAGTGGGGGCAGTCCGAGGCAGGCCGGCGGGCGCGATACTACCAGCTCACCCGCGAGGGGAGAGCCCACCTCCGCAGCCAGGGCACGGTGTGGCATCGCTACGTCGAGGCGATCGCGAAAGCCTTGCGCGCCGCGACGCCGGAGTACGGCCGCTGACATGCGACGCGGGGGCCGTTTTCTCCGCCTACCCGGCCGGATCGGTCGCGCCGAGGCGAACGTCGAAGATGAGATCGATTTTCATCTCGCCATGCGCGAGGCCAAGCTGCGCGCCACGGGACTCCCACCAGCCCAGGCGCGGCAGCGTGCCCGCGAGCGATTCGGCGACATCCTGTCCATCCGCGCCGAATGCGTGCGGAGCGAACGACGAGCCATCAAACGAGAGCGACGCATGACGCGTGGAGAAGAGATGCGGGGCGACTTGCGCATGGCGCTGCGATCGGTGCGCCGTTCGGGCGGGTTCACGCTCACTGCCATGCTCACGATCGCGCTTGGGGTCGGGGCAACGACCGCGGTGTTCAGCGTCGTGCGCGGTGTGCTCCTCCGCCCACTCCCCTACCCCGAAGCCGATCGCATCGTCCGCGTATTCGGCGCGGTGAACAACTGGGATGCGCCGCTCTCGCCGCCGAACTTCCGCGACCTCGCGTCGAGCACCAAGACGCTCTCGGCGGTCGGTGGGTACGTGTGGAACGAGGCAACCATCACCGGACTCGCCGAGCCGCTGCGCACCATGACTACCGCGGTGTACGGAGACTTCTTCGGCGCGCTCGGCGTGCGTCCCGCGATTGGCCGAGGCCTGACGCCTGACGAGACGCGACTCGGTGCGCCGCGCCGGGCCGTCGTGTCGCATGAGTTCTGGGTCAATTACCTGGGAAGCGAGCGTCGCCTCGAGAACGCGCACATCACGCTTCGTGGAGGTACGTACGACGTGGTCGGCGTCATGCCCCCCGGGTTCGACTACCCGAATCGGGCACACGTCTGGATTGGTTCCTTCTATAGCGACGCGGACAACCAGCGAGACGCTCACCTCTGGAGCGTGGTGGCCCGCCTGCGGCCTGGCATCACGACCGACGCCGCGCGGGCCGAAGTCAATGCGATCCTCGAGTCGATCGCGGCGACGTACGGCAAGAAGGCCGGGTTGAGCGGAGGGCGCGTGCGTCCCTTGCACGAAGACCTCGTGGGTGAGAGCCGCCGTCCGCTCGTCTTTCTCATGGGCGCGGTCGCACTCGTGCTACTCGTGGCATGCGTCAACGTCGCAACGGCGGCGCTCGCGCGAGGCGAGGCTCGCAGGACGGAGCTCGGCATCCGGTCCGCGCTCGGCGCGAGCCGCGGGCGGCTCATGCGTCAAACGCTGACGGAGCATCTGGTGATCGCCGCCGTGGCTGGGGCTGCCGGGTGTGGTATTGCGATGCTCCTCACGCGATTGCTCGCCACGTTAGGCCCTGGCGCGACGGGGTTGCCACGCGTCGCGGAGGTGTCCGTGGACACCGCGGCGTTGGCCTTCGCGGTCGGCGCGACGCTGCTCGCCGGTACGGCGATCGGACTGCTTCCCGCGTGGCAGGCTGCGCGTGCCGACCTCCGCGGAACGCTCGCTCGCGGAAGTCGTGGCAACACCGGCGACGGTGCCCGCGCCCGCCGCCTGCTCGTGGCGGCGGAAGTTGCGCTCGCACTCGCGCTCACGGTCGGCGCAGGACTACTCATCCGAAGCCTCCGGACGCTCATGTCGGGTGACCCGGGCTTCGATTCACGCAACGTCGCAACCGTCGACGTCTCGTTGCCCGAGAGTGAGTACGTCGACGGCGCCCGCATTGTGAGCTACTTCGATCAACTGCTGGAGGGTATCCGAACGACGCCAGGCGTTCGCGCGGCGGCGCTCGTGAACTCGGTTCCGTATTCCGGGAACCAGATCGGCGGTGGTTGGGTCACCGACGCCGAGCCCACCCGGACGGATCGCGGTGCGTTCTACCGGCTGGTCGGCGACGGGTACTTCGAGACCCTTCGAATCCCCCTCCTTCGTGGCCGCTCGTTCCAGCCGAACGATCACGCGTCAGCGCCGCACGTGGCCGTGGTGAGTCGCGCGTTCGCGAAGGTCGCGTGGGGCGACGAGGACCCCATCGGGCGGCGCATCAAGTGGGTGCCGAGGTTCGACAATCACGACAACTGGCTGACGGTCATCGGCGTCGTCGAGAACATCAAGAGCTTTCCGAGCGATGATGGGAGCGGCCCCGCCGTTTACGTGAGCTACCGGCAACGGCCCGAACGCGCGCTCGAAGGCGTGACGCTCGTCGTGAGTCACACGGGCGGCGAGCGCGCGATCGTCGACGCGGTTCGCGAGCAGATGGCTGCGCTCGACCGCGACGTGCCAGTCGTCGCGTCTTCGCTCGGCTCCGTGATGGCGCGTACAATCGTCTACCGGCGGTTCATCATGCTCGTGATGACGGGGTTCGGCGCGTTCGCGCTGTTCCTCGCCGCGCTTGGTGTGTACGGCGTGCTCGCGTACGCCGTGGCGCGGCGCCACCGAGAGATCGGTGTGCGAATGGCGCTCGGTGCGGGGCGGGGACACGTCCTGCGGCTCGTGGCGAGCGACGGTGCGCGCGCGGTGGTGCCGGGCGTCGCGTTCGGCATCGGCGGCGCGGTGCTGCTTGCGCGCCTGATGCGCGGCCTGCTGTACGGCGTCGAGGCGAGCGATCCGTTCGCGTTCGCGGCGGGGCTCGCGGCGCTCCTCGTCGTGGCAACGATCGCATGGGTCGTCCCGGCGCGCCGGGCGGCGCGCGTGGATCCCATGACGGCCATGAGAGCGGAGTAGCGGCCGTCACTATCGGCGCGCGTCGCGTCGTACGACCTCCGTGCCCGGCCCGCGAACCCGGCGACGGACGTCCGATAGGTGGTCTGGTTCGGTTCGACACACCTGTTGTGGCGGGGTAGGCTGCCCGGGTGCGAGCTTTTCGCTTGCCCATCAACCTCACCCCGCGATGCCCGATACACTGATCGCCGCCGAGACGGCCACGATGACGCGCGTACACGTCTTCGAGCCTGTGGAGCTCCTGCGGGCGCGCTACACGCGGCAGCGATTCGCGCCGCACGCGCACGACGAGTACGTGATCGGCGTCGTGGAGACGGGCGCCGCACGGACGGCGTTTCGAGGCAGCGAGGACATTCATGGCGTGGGCTCCGTGATCACCTTCGCTCCGGGGGACGTACACACGGGCGCTCCCGCGACCGACGAGGGCTGGAGCTACCGCACGGTGTACCCGAGCGCGTCGCTCCTCCGGTTCGTCGCGCGTGAAGCCACGGGCCGCGACCTCACGCCGGCG
>DASURJ010000654.1:0-4278 GCA_036280115.1 Gemmatimonadaceae bacterium | reverse complement strand
CGCGAACGCGCCTCGACATCGCGGGACTCTCGCACTCGGGAAAGGTCCGTCGTTCGAACGAGGACCATTTCGCGATCATGACAATGCGAAAGGCGGTCGAGATCGACGCGACGAACCTTCAGGATTCGTCACTCCTCGACCGTGTACGGCGTCCGACAGCGCACATTCTCGTCGTCGCCGATGGCGTCGGCGGAGCCGCCGGGGGGCAGATCGCAAGCGGAGTCGCGGTTCGTGCAGTCGTCGAATACCTCGCCGAGGCGATCGGGTGCGCCCAGGACTTCGACGTCGAGCGCGAGCAAGCGTTCCTCGAGCATCTGTCGCACGCCGTGGAGCGCGGCCACGAGCGGCTCAAGGAGATGTTCCAGACGCAGGGCGGACCCGCAACCACGCTCACGATGGTCACGCTCGTCTGGCCACGCGCCTACGTGGTTCACGTGGGAGATAGCCGAGGATATTACCTGCGGCACGGCCGGCTCCGTCAGTTCACGCGCGACCAGACGATGGGCGATTACCTCGTCGACATCGGTGCAGTTACGGAGCAGCATGCCGAGAAAGCGGGACTCTACAACGTTCTGTCGAGCGCGGTGGGCGGTGATCTCGTCCCGAGCGTTGGCGTCGTGGACCTCGCGGACGGTGACGCGCTGTTACTCTGCACGGACGGACTCACGAAGCACGTCCCCGACGAACAGATCGCGTCCATCCTCTCGAGCGGGCCGGCCCAAACGGTGGTGAACACGCTCGTCGACGCTGCGCTCGAGGGAGGCGGGACCGACAACGTGACCGTGGTCGTCGCGAAGGCGGACTAGAGGGACTACCTCAGATACCTCCGCACGAACTCTTCCATCTTCGCCAGGTCGAGCGACGCATCCTTACACGGGCCGTTGGGCAACTGCATGGTGAGCCCGAGTACCGGCAACCGGCCCGCGACGTCGTGCAGGCCGCTGACCATGTCCCGCTCACACGCCACCGCGACCACCGCCCGCGGCCGCCGCTCGCGAATGGCCTGGCGCGCGTAGGCTCCGCGAGTCGCGACGAACGTGGCGACGTCGTATCGCCGGGCAATGTCCATCACGCCGTCAAGCGCCGCGCGTGAGAGGCATCGCGGGATCAGAATGAGGAGCTCGTTCGCGCGCACGCGCCATTCACGCGCCCAGGCGAGACGGTTGTAGACTGCTACGGCGGCGTTGTCCGTCCAATCGCGCTGGACGCCAAAAAGCTCGCCCACGCGCGACGAGAGCCGCAGCGTCTTGAGCAGCAACCCGCGTTCGGCGAACCGACCGGGCAACAGGGCGCGGTCGGTCGCGTACGAGAGCCCGATGAGCGCGAGCCAGAGTGCACCGGCCGCCGTGAGCACCGCGTCCGCGACATAGAGCGCGCGCGGTAGCCAGGAGGCGAGTTGCGCGAGGCGCGGCGCGAGAAGGTAAATGACACCGGCACCGGCACCGGCGATGCCGACAATGCCGATCGCGGTAAAGAGGAAGTACTTCGCGGCGTTGGTCCGAAAGTCCCCCCCGCTCGCGAGCGGCTTCCCGTCCCATTCATCCCATTCGTGACCGAGCCGGCGATCGGTCTCGATCTTGACGAGCAGCCCCGCGTGGCGTGGCGACGCCGGCATCGGGGAAGGCGACGGTGGCGGCAGCGGATCGGCGGTGGACATTGTGGAGAGATGACGAGCACTGGTCGTGTCTGTCAACGATTGCCATGCAGGATGCGTTGGGCGAAGCCACGCACTCGCGGACGCTTGTGTCGGAGCATCCGGCCGGACATTCTCCGCACGATGCACACCGCAATTCGCCTTCATGCCGACCGTACCGCCTCCTGAGGAGTTTCGCGGGATCTTTCGGAGCGATCTCGCGTCGCGCGCGGCGTACGCCGAGGCCGCTGGCATCGGGCGCATCATTCCGCAGGCGGTGGCCGTTCCGGCTGATGCGAACGATGTGGTGACGCTCGTGCACTGGGCACGCTCGGAGTGCGTGGCGCTCGTGCCGCGCGGATCCGGGAGCAGCATGCCCGGCGGGGCGATTGGCTCAGGAGTCGTTGTGGACCTGAGCCCGCTCGACGCGATCGGCGCACCCGATCGCGATGCGAAGCGAATCACGGTAGGGCCGGGTGCCATCAGGAATCGGGTGGACGACGCCGCGCGAGCCGTCGGGCTTCGCTTTCCCGTGGACCCATCGAGCGGCGCGTTCTGCTCCATTGGGGGGATGGTGTCGGCCAACGCCGCCGGCGCCCGCACCCTGCGGTACGGCGCGACGCGCGCCTGGGTGACCGCGCTCGACTGCGTGTTCGCCGACGGCGCTCGCGCCGTGGTCCGTCGAGGCCACGCTCCACCCGCATTGGCCGTCATCGATCGGTTCCTCACGGACGTCGCGCCCGACGTTCGCACGGCGTCGCTCAAGCGCGAGGGCGGCGTGCTGCGGAAAAATGCGTCGGGCTACGGACTCGCCGATTTCGCCGAGTCGGGAGAGCTCGTCGACCTGCTCGTGGGTAGCGAGGGGACACTGGCGATCATCGTCGAAGTCGAGCTCGCGCTCGCCGAATTGCCGGGGGCCACGGCGAGTCTGCTCGCCGCCTACGCTTCCCTGGACGGCGCGGTCGATGGCACGAGCGAAGCGAGAGATGCCGGTGCGAGCGCGTGTGAGCTCCTGGACCGCACGTTTCTCGACGTGGCCGCACGGGCAGGCCCATTGCCCATCCCGCCCGGAACCGAAGCCGTGCTGCTCATCGAGCTCGAGGGTGCCAGCGTCGAGGAGGTCGCGACGCGAGCACGCGCGCTGTCAGTCGCGATCCGAAGCCGGGGCGCGACGCGTGTGGAGCTCGGCCTCCGCCATGACGAGGAGGAGCGGCTGTGGGAGCTGAGGCACGCCGCCAGCCCGATCCTCTCGCGACTCGACCCCTCGCTCAAGTCCATGCAGTTCATCGAGGACGGCGTCGTACCGCCCGGGCGTCTCGCCGACTACGTCCGGGGCGTGCGAGCCATCCTCGCCGCTCATGACGTGCCCGGCGTGATCTTCGGACATGCCGGCGACGCACACGTCCACGTGAACCCGCTCGTAGACGTGCGCCGCGCGGACTGGCGGGATCGCGTGCGCGGCATCCTCTCCGACGTCGTCGACCTGACCGCTCGGCTCGGGGGCTCGCTCGCTGGGGAGCACGGCGATGGCAGCCTGCGCGCTCCACTGGTGCATCGAACGATGGCGCCGCGCGAGCTCGCGCTCGGGCGCCGCGTGAAAGACGCATTCGATCCGGAGGGGTTGTTGAACCCAGGCGTGAAGGTTCCGCTGCCCGGCCAGGAGTCGATCGGCGACATCAAGTACGACCCGGCGCTTCCGCCCCTCCCGCCGGCGGCGGCCCGGGTGCTCGCGCGCGTCGAGCGCGAGCGCGCGTACGCACATTCGAGACTCGAGATGCTGGAGCGAGAGGAACGAGTTGGGTAGCTTGCGCCGCGCGAATTGCGATTCCCGATTCCGATTTCCCGATTCCCGATTCCAGATTCCCGACCTTGATATACACCGAGCCCCGCCTCACCATCCTCGCCCGCCCCGCGTTCGCCGAGCCGTCGCACCTGCCCGTGAACTGGATGGGCGAGAGCACCGACGGCGAGCGACTCGCCGAGTTCGCCGGCCGCCTGTGTTACATGAGCCAGCGCAATCCGGCGAACCGCACCACCCGCGACTACCTCGAGAACATCAAGCGGCAAGGGCACGGGAGCGTCCTCGAGCACGCGACCTACTCGATGCTCATCGAGGGGGTGAGTCGGTCGCTGACGCACGAGTTAGTGCGACACCGCGCCGGTTGGGCGTACAGTCAGCTGAGTCAGCGGTACGTGGACGAGTCGGTCGCCGACTTCGTGATGCCGCCAGCGATCATCGGCGATGAGGCACTCGAGGCGTCGTGGAGAACGCAGGTCGAGAGCGCGCAGCGGAGCTACGTCAGCCTCGTGGAAGAGCTCATGCAGCGATACAGCTGGGTGGCCGACAAGGTGCACCGCCGGAAGATGGCGCGAGAAGCCGCGCGCGCAGTGCTCCCGAACGCGACGGAGACGAAGATTGTCGCGACAGGGAACGTTCGCGCGTGGCGGACGATGCTGGAGCTTCGCTCGAGCGAGGGGGCGGAGCTGGAGATTCGTCGCTTCGCGGTTGCCGCGCTTCGCGTGATGCAGACCGAAGCGCCGGCGATGTTCTCGGACTTCGAGATCTACACGGCCGACGATCGCCGGGAAGCCGCGCGACTCGGCTACCACAAGATCTGAAAGAACGACTGGAACGGCGCTGGTGG
>DASURJ010000653.1:0-5286 GCA_036280115.1 Gemmatimonadaceae bacterium | reverse complement strand
ACGAAGTGCGTCGGTCTACATCGACCTCCGAGGTGCCTGCGGTATGTTCGACGCTGCCGGGAACGCTGTCTTCCCGTTGGACGCCCACGTCAACGTCGTCACCGAGAGCCGAAACGGCAACGCCATTCATAACTGCTTCACGATCGTCGAAAACCCTACGGGGCAAGCCATTCGCTTCGACGCGTTCGACAATCCCGTGGGCGCGGTGATCCCGTGTACAATCTTCACGCCGGACGGCGATCCCATCACCACCCTGACCTTTCATGAGCAGATTTCGGCGAGTGGCCGGGCGCACCTGATCTGCGTCGCGAGGCCGGTCCGGTGACCGTCGGCGGCGCGTTGCAGAGCGCAATGACGGTGTTCGGCAACACATGGCCGAGCAGATTGCGAACGAGCCAAGCAAGAACGCATCCAAAGCGTGCACAATCCTCGGATCGTTCGTCCGATGCCACGATCGTTAGGCCGCAATGCGAGCGGACGCATGAGTTGGCCATTCGCTAGCCGCGGCTCGGCTGCGGTTTCTCGACGAAGTAATAATGGTTGTCGCCCTCGTCATGCCCTTCGGCCACCCACGTCAGACCGGCATCGCGCAGCAATCGCTCATAGGTTTGCGCCCCGAGTGACTGCGACCGACGGCCTGTCATGGCATCCAACCACTCGAGGGGTTCCTTAGGGGCCGTGAAGAGGAAACGCCCTCCGGGATTGAGCGCGCGCGCCACCTTCTCGATGACCAATGCTTGAGCTACTGGCTCGAGCAAGAACAGGAGCCCCCAGGCAAGCACACCATCGAAGGTCCGGTCGAAGAACTCAGACGCTTCGACGGTGCTTAGCTCGATCGGCACGCCCGGGAAGCGCTCGCCGAATGCAGCGACCATCGCCGATGATGCATCGACTGCGTAGGTCGCGAGGCCGGCCTCCCGCAGGATCCGCGTGCTCGGCTCACCGGGGCCGGAGCCGAGGTCGAGGACTGTCGCACCTGGGGGAAAGGCTTGAGCCCACGCCCGGACAGTGGCGGCGCCGATCGCATCGCCGACTGGGGGACGGGTGCCACGCCCGGCAACGTAAATGCTCGCGATGGCCTCATATCCATTGGAACCATCCTCGCTCACTGGCACCAGCCTGAGTATGAAGAGTTGGTTTGCGACCTAACGCCACAAGTCGCGCGGCCGAACCCGGGCGGCGACGAGGATGTCACCGCCGGCGTAGATGCCTGGCTCGGCACGCTCAACTTCGGCGACGTTCGCCGCGATCTGTGTTGCCACATAGATCGCGTGTCAACCGGAACGACCGTTATGCAGCCGATCGCGATTCATGGTCACAGTAGATTCTCCTGGGCGGCCTGATAGACGGTTCGCACAATCGGTTGAAAGCCGAGGCTGCGCGCAAGCGAGCCATCGAGATGGAGTTTCCATGGGTTGACAAGCGGTTCGGACGACGGTTCCAGGCGGTCGCCTACGAGCTGCGCGAGCTCATAAAGCGAAAGTGGCGCCTCATCGACAATGTTGACGATTCGTCCGTCCATTGCGCCGGTCAGAGCGAGACGGACGGCGGCGGCAATATCGCGATGATGGATCGTGCTCATGGTCGCGGCGGGATGCCACTTCCCAGTTGCGGCATGTCTGGGTAACGACTCCAGATGACCATCCTTGTCGCCGTAAACGAAGCCGAGTCGCAGGATCGTCCAATTGAGACCACTCGCTCGCAGCTCGTTCTCAGCAGCGAGCTTACTGGCCGGATATGCGTGTTTCGGCTCGACGGCATCGTCCTCGCGCCCTGGGCGCGCGCCGTTCGCATCGTAGATGTTGCTGGTACTCGACATGATGAACCGGGCCCTCGGCGCATGATCTTTCGCGGCCGCGATGAGGTTGCGCGTACCTTCGAGATTGCTCTTCCAGATCAGGTCGGTGTCTAACGTGCGAAACACGGCGGCAAGATGGACGATCGCCGAAACGCCCGAGACCGCGCGGCCGAGGGATTCAGGATCCAATAGATCGCCGTCAATGGCCGTGACACCACTGGGAACTTCTTTGCCGCCGCGCACGAGGGCGCGGCAATCGAACCCTGCGTTTGCGAGACGTGGCAGAAGGCGCGTCCCCACCAAGCCGGTTACGCCCGTTAATAGAATCGTCATATGTCCGCTCCTTGTCGCGAATAATTTTCGAGTCGTTCGGTAGCGGTCCGAAGCACTCTGATGGCAGCCGCAATATCGGCGCTGTCGATGCCATCGAACGCGGTCTTGTGAATGAAACCCAGGTCCGGGAGCTTGTCCCACAGTCGGGCGCCGGCCCGCGTCATCCGAAGGAGTTTCTGTCGCTGATCGACGCGATCAGGCACCTGCTCGATAAGCCCCTTCCGGACCAGTGTGCCGACGACGACGCTGAGCGTCGCGCGTTCGATCTGGAGTGCTCGAGATAGGTCGCGCTGCATGGTCGGTCCGTCATGCGCGAGCCGATGCAACACATACCATTGGGTCGCCCCAAGATCGTACGGACGAAGCGCGGCCTCCATCGCGATGCGGCCCGCAAGGTAGCATCGCTTCGCCCATGACCCGACCGCTGCACGCTCGGAACCGCTGGTATTGTTAGCCACCAAACAATGATGTTAGGTAGCTAACGTTATGTCAAGCGGCCACTCACCCATCGCTCGAGGCGCGCCGTCGCTGGCGCCGGTCTGCTATCGAACCGCGCCGCCAGGGATTTGAGATGTCGCCGGCAAACGCGACTACTGGAGAGCAACCGGAATGAAGTGCTGGATCACGGCGCGTTGCGTGGTGCTAAGCGCCAAGTTTGCCTGAGCACGTGAGTTACACCGCCGCGACACCCGGAGGACCGGAGATATACTGCGAGCGCCCGCAAGCTAAAACTCTACATAGCACCGTGCGCCACGGAGCACGTCCGGAAACGTACCGAGTGTCGCGCCCACGACCCCGGGGGAGCGGCCGGGCGGCCGCTCCCCCGTTCGCATCCCGCGCGAGGCTCAGCTCACCGCCGACAGATCACGCACCGCGTCCCGCAGCTTGCTCACCCGCGCGGCGTCGCACGAGTTCCTCGCGTCCGCCTCGAGCTGCGTGGTGAGCTGGCCGAGCGTGCCCTGACGGTCCGGCGCCGACGCGCGCTCCGCGTTGTTCAACGCCTGACGCACCGCCGAGATCCGGTCAGCGCTCAGGCACTTGTTCCGCTCGAGCTGATCGACGAACGAGCGGGCAAGCGCGAAGCTCGGCGGCCACACCATCTTCGGCTGCCCCTGCGGGTTCAGCTCCGCGAAGTGCACCGTCCTCGCCGCATCGATCTCGTTCTGCGAGATGAACTCGCTCGGCACGAGCTCGAACACGTCGAGCCCGCGCGCGATCTCCGAGCTCACGATCGCGCCGTTATACCAGTACACCGACCACGAACCCGCGCTCGAGAGCTGCGTCGAGTCGGCCGGACCACGATCGTGGTACGCGATCTCGAACGGCTTCGCCGGATCCGTCCAGTCGAACACCGAGATCCCGCCCTGATACCACCCCTGCACCATCACTTCGCGCCCGGGGATCGGAATGAGCGAGCCGTTGTGCGCCACGCAATTCTCGATCGCCGTCTGCGGCGCCGGGATCTTGTAGTACGAGTGGAACTTGAGCTTGCGGTTCTCGATGGTGAAGATCGCGTTCGCGCCCCACTCGGGCTTGTCCGTCGCGCGGCAGCGCGGCGCACGGCCGCCGCCCCACTCGTCCGTGAACAGGATCTTCGTCCCGTCGTTGCTGAACGTGGCCGAGTGCCAGAACGCGAAATTCGAGTCCGCGGCCGCGTCGATGCGCACCGGGTTCGTCACGTCACTGATGTCGAGCAGGAGCCCGTACCCGCCACACGCGCCGCCAGCGAGCCCCACGGCCGGATAGACCGTGATGTCATGGCATTGCGTTGGGCCGCCCCCGCGCATCCCTTGCCCACGGTTGTTCGCGCGCGCAGGCTGCGCCGCCCGCGCGGCCGCACGGGCCCGGGCCGCGGAATCCATCGGCTCGGTGCGACGCGGGGGAGCCGTCAGCCCCTCGAAGATGCGCGGCGATGACACGATACGCGCCTCCTGCGGCCGCGCCAGCGGCACCTTGATGACCTCGATGCGGAAGAGCGACGACGTCTGATCCTCGTCGGGCGAGACCCAGGAGCATCCCGGCAACTCGCTTGGCGAGCGCACGCCCGCGGAGCCCGAGACGTAGATATAGACGTTCTCCTTGTCCTTCGGGTCCTCCACGACCGTGTGCGTGTGCGACCCGCGGCACGTCTGCACGTTACCCATGTACTTCGGGTTCGCGATGTCCGTGATGTCGAACACGCGAATGCCGCGCATGCGGACCGTGCTGACCGTATCCTCCACGCCCTGGGTGCCGCAGTCCGTCCGCCCGCTCAACCCCTCGGCCGACACGAACAAGAGGTTCTTGTAGACGGACACGTCGCTCTGCGACGCCGGGCAGAGATACGATTTCACGAGCGCCGGACGGCGCGGGTTGGTCATGTCGTAGATCAGGAACCCGTTGTAGTTCCCCTGGATCGCGTACTTCCCGGTAAACGCGATGTCGGAATTGGTGACTCCCGCGAAGCCCTCCGGCGCGGGTGTGGTGGAGAGCTTCCCGAGGTTCCAGATCGCCTCCCCCGCGTCGTGGAGCCCTGGCTTGAGCCCGACACGCCGGTCCACTCCGGCCGCTGGCACCGGGACGATCGTGGCGCTGCGTGAGCACGCCGTCGCGAGGACAAGAAGCACGGCGACCCGCGCGAATCGGCCTAACGACGGTGACGACAAGACGTTCATGGCTACTCCTTTGGGGTCGGTGATTGCCGGGCCGCGAGCATCTCTTTCATCACGCGAATCTCGGTAGTCTGGTCCGCGAACACGTCCGACGCGAGGCGGAACGTGTCTTCATCCTGGGCCGCCCCCTGCGATCCGAACAGCTCGTCCACCATGTCGAGGGCGCCCTCGTGGTGGCGGATCATGAAAGTCAGGAAGAGGCGGTCGAACTCCACGCCGCGGGCGGCATCGAGCTGCTTGATCTCGGCCTCGCTGAGCATGCCGGGCATGAGCATGTCGTGCTCGGTGCCGTCGGGCATGGTCATGCGCATGGGCCCGGGCGTCGGCTCCGGGACCGGCTCGCCCTTCGAGCGGAGCCACTGCTGCATGAGGGCGATCTCGTCCTGCTGGGCGACGACGATCCGCTCGGCCAACCGCTGCAGGTCGGCGCCGGCCCCGTGCGTGGGTGCCCACTTCGCCATGACCACCGCCTGCGCGTGATGGTGGATCATCCCGCGCATGAAA
>DASURJ010000652.1:0-2942 GCA_036280115.1 Gemmatimonadaceae bacterium | reverse complement strand
ACGTGCTTTCGCAGGATCACTACACGGAGCTGGAGCGGGCGGTCGATCGGGCCGCGGGAGTCACGCCGCCGCGGTGAGCGGCGCGCGCCAGCAGCTGCTCGACCTGTATTGCGCCGCCATCGCCGGCGCCAACGTCGAGTCCCTGACCGCGAACGCGGTGGCGGCGATTCCTCTGGAACGCCGCCACCGTGTCTGGGTGTTCGCCTTCGGCAAGGCGGCGCACGCCATGGCGCGCTCCGCCGTCAGCACGCTCGAGCGCTCGCTGGCCGAGATAGCCGGCGGCCTCGTGGTGGCTCCCGAGTCGGGCGAACCGCCCTGCGGCACGGTCCCGGCCATGACGGGCGACCACCCGGTGCCGGGACGAAGGTCGTTCGCCGCGGCAGCGCGAGTCGGCGAGCTGCTCGCGCAGAAACGCGGAATGGACCTGGGCGTCGTGCTCGTCTCCGGGGGCGCCACGAGCCTGATTGCGGCGCCCCTGCGTGGAATGAGCGAGTCCGATCTGTCGCTGGTTTACGAGCGGATCCTCGCGGCTGGACTCGACATCCACGAGATGAACGCGATCCGGAAGCGCTTCTCGCGCTGGGCGGCCGGACGACTGGCGCTGGCGCTGGCGCCTGCACGGTCGTACTGCCTCGCAGTGTCCGACGTGCCCGGCGACGATCTCGCGAGCATCGGATCCGGTCCGTGCGTGCCCGATCCCACGCGAGTGCAGTCGGTGGCGCGGGCGCTGGAGCGCGTCGACCTCCTTTCAACCCTTCCCTCCGCTTTCAGGCTGTACCTCCAGGACACCGCGCGCGGAGTAGTTCCGGAAACGCCCAAGGCGTCGCACCCGGCGTTTGCGCACATGACTGCGCGCGTGATCGCCAACAACTCGACGGCTCTCGACGCGGCGGCCCTGGCCGCGAAGCGAGCCGGCTACGAGACGCTGGTCCGGTCCGCGCCGCTGATCGGTGAGGCGGCGGGGGCCGGTGAGCACGTGGCGCGCGATCTGATGGCGTTGCGCGCCACCGCGCGTCCCGGCTCGGTACATTGCCGCATCTACGGTGGTGAAACCACGGTCACGCTGCGCGGGCCGGCACCAGCCGGCGGACGCTGCCAGGAGCTCGCACTGTCCGCGGCCCGCCAGCTGGCGACCGCGGGCGATGCGGCGCTGGGCGTGACCATCCTGGCCGCCGGCACCGACGGCCGGGACGGTCCGACCGACGCCGCCGGCGCGATCGTGGACGCGGCAACGTGGCAGACGATCGCGGCCGCCGGTCGGGATCCCGAGGCGTCGCTGCGCGCGCACGAATCGTACGATGCGCTCGCTGCCGCCGACGCCTTGATCAGGCCCGGCGTGACAGGAACGAACGTCATGGACATCACGATCGGCCTCGTGCGCGCGTGAGGTCCGCGACGTGCGTAGTTTTCCCGCATGCACGCGCCCTTTTCGGTCGGGATCATCCAGGACGCCGCCACCGACGACGTCCAGGTCACGGTTGACGCGACGATTCCGCGGATCCGCGAAGCCGCGGCGCGTGGCGCGCAGATCGTCTGCCTGAAGGAGCTCTTCAACGCGCCATACTTCGCGAAATCGCAGAAGCACGAGCGGTTCGACATCGCCGAGCCGATCCCGGGGCCGACGACCAGCGTCATGCAGCGGATCGCGAAAGAGCTGGGCATCGTCATCGTCGTCCCGATCTTCGAGAAGCAGGCGCGCGGGGTCTACCGCAACTCCGCCGCGATCATCGATGCCGACGGGTCGATCCTGGGCGTCTATCGCAAGATGCACATTCCCGACGATCCGCTCTTCAACGAGAAGTTCTACTTCACGCCTGGCGACGCGGCCACGGACGACCAGCTCGACAGGATCGGGCGCGTCGCCAAGCAGGCCAGCGGATTCCGCGTCTGGCACACGCGCTTCGCGGACATCGGAGTCCTCATCTGCTGGGACCAGTGGTATCCCGAAGCCGCGCGGATCACGTCGCTCCTCGGCGCCGAAGTGCTCTTCTACCCGACGGCGATCGGCTGGCATCCGAAGGAGAAGGCGGAGTTCGGGCGCGCGCAGGTGGACGCCTGGCGCACGATGCAGCGCTCGCACGCCATCGCGAACGGCGTCTACGTCGCCTCGCCCAACCGGATCGGCCACGAGGACGAGCCCGGGACCGACGGCATCGAGTTCTTCGGCCACTCGTTCATCGCCGACCCATTCGGCCGGCTGATCGCGGAAGCGGGCACCGAGCCCGCGATCCTCGTCGCCGAGTGCAACCCGCGACTCATCGAGGAGACGCGGCGCAACTGGCCCTTCCTGCGCGACCGGCGCATCGATGCATACGCGCCGATCCTGAGCAGGTACCTCGGCGCGGGATGAGACGCTGGCCCGCGGAGTGGGAACCCCACGACGCCACCTGGATCGCCTGGCCGCACCACGAACCTGACTGGCCCGGGAAGCTCGGGCCCATCCCGTGGGTGTACGCCGAGATCGTCCGCGTGCTGCACCGCCACGAGCGCGTCGAGATCCTCTGCCACAACGAGACCGTCCGCGACGACGCCAGGCGCCACCTCGACGCCCACGGCGTGACGTCGAACTACCGGCTGCATCTCGTGCCGAACGACCGCGTCTGGCTGCGCGATTCCAGCCCGACCTGGGTGCGCGGGGAACGCGGCAAGCTCGAGCTCGTGAACTGGAAGTTCAACGCGTGGGCGAAGTACGACAACTACGAGAACGACGCGAAGGTCGGCGCCGCCATCGAGCGCATCACCGGCGTGCGTCGCTACGAGCCGCAGCGCCCCGACGGCGCGGGGCGCGTGGTGCTCGAGGGTGGCGCCATCGACACCGATGGCGAGGGCACCATGCTGACGACGGAAGAGTGCCTCCTCTCGCCCATCCAGGCACGCAATCCCGGGATGACGGCGCACGATTACGAGCAGGTCTTCCGGGAATGGCTCGGCATCCGCGAGAC
>DASURJ010000651.1:0-2531 GCA_036280115.1 Gemmatimonadaceae bacterium | reverse complement strand
ATCGTTTCCACGCAACGCGTGCAAACGATGCGTTAGGACTCTGACCCTTCCGTGCCTTACTTATGCGCCGGGAGGCTTCGCGCGCTCGCTCAGCCTAACGAACCGCGGATGCTGGCGAACGCCGTCGAAGAGCGGCGACGTCATGTAGAACCAGAGCCACGCGCCGACCGGGCTCGCCCGCTCGAGCATACTCAGGCCGCGGTCGCGCTGCCCCGTCCGCACGAGTGCCGCCGCGACATACAGTCCGTCAGACGGTGAGAGCCGAGTCGTATCAGGTACGAGACTCACCGTACTGTCCGCCCACCGCCGCGCGCTCACCGTGTCTCCCGAGGCGGCCAGGGCGATCGCCATTGCCGCGTACGGCGGGACGCGATATCCGGCTGCGACGCGCACCGCGCTCCTCGCGTCCTCGAGCGCGCGCGATGCGCGTCCGGCAGACGAATGCGTCGTCGAGCGCGCCGAGAACGAGTACGACGACGATGGGTCGACCGCGATGGCGCTGTCGAGCCACTGCAGGCCTTCGTCGAATCGCCCCGAGCGCGAGACGATCGCGCCAAGGGACATGAGTGGAGACGCCCAGTCGGGCTCGAGCGCGATCGCGCGACGGTAGCGAGCGACGGCCGGGCCCGCGAGCCCCGACGCCATGAGTGCCTGCCCGTACTGATACTGCGCCTCGGCGTTCGTGGAATCGAGCGTGACCGCGCGCTCGAAGGCCGGGACCACACCTTCCAGCGTGCGCGGATGGCGAAGGAAGAGGAGATGCGCCCGTGCCAGCCACGCTTCGGCACTCGCCGAGTCCTGGCGCAAGGCGCGGTCGGCGGCAGCGAGGCCACGAGCCACCATTTCGTCGTTCGAAATGCCGTCGGGGTGCGGCCATCCCCAGTCCGCGAACACGGCATATGCGTACCCCTCGCTCGCGAGCGCACGCGTCATCGTCGGGTCGATGCGACCGGCCTCCTGAAACTCCCCGATGGCACTGGCGACGCTCACGGGCGTTCGCTTCGCGAGCTGGTAGATGCCGCGCAGGTAATGATCATGCGCGCGCGGATTCGGCGGGCGGCGGCGGACGAGCGCGGCACGGTCACCGGCACTGAGCTCGCCGGTCGCGTGGCGCACGACCTGTTCGACGATCGAGTCCTGGATCGCAACGAGACCGCTGGCTGGCACGGTGTACGCGTCCGTCCAGACTTCCGAGGCGTCGGTGGTCCTGACGAGCTGGATCGACGTGTGCACGCTGTCGCCAGCTCGACGCACGTCGCCGGCCACCACGTACTGCACGTCGAGCGTTCGCCCGGCCTCCGCGGGATCGGCGATGCCTGCGCTGCGAATCCGGCGGACGGTTCCCCGACTCTTCACGCGAAGCCCCGCGACGCGTGCGAGTCTCGAAGTGATCTCCTCCGTGATCCCGTCGGCGAGGTAGGCGTCGAGCGTGTCGGCAGACCGGTTCGTGAGGTACAGCACGGCGACGCTCGGCGGGGCGGTCGGATCGGCGGTCCTGGCAGTGGTGGTGGCGGCCGAGTCCGGGGCCGCGGTGGCGCGTGCCTGGACCATCCCCCACACCGTTGCGCCGGCTGCCGCGACCGCGAGCGCCACGAGCGCGACTCGGCGCCGGTGCGCGGTGTCGCTGACGCTCGTGGGGTGCGTGGCCGCACGCTCGAGTGCCTGCGCGAACTCGGCGGCCGTTGCGAAGCGCTCGTCGGGCCGCGTCGCCATCGCTCTGGAAGTCAGGCCATCGACCTCCGGCGGGAGGGACGTGCGGGCTGCCCGGACGCTTGGCGCCCGTTCGGTGAAGCGGCGGGAAATGATGGCCTGTACGGACGGCCCGGTGAACGGCGGCTCACCAGCGAGCATCTCGTAGAGCACGCAGCCTAACGAATAGACATCGGTGCGGCCGTCCACGTTCACCTCGCCGGACGCCTGTTCGGGGCTCATGTACGCCGGCGTCCCGATGACGAGGCCGGTGCTCGTGAGGCGCTCTCCGGCCGCGGGGTTCACGGCGCGCGCGATCCCGAAGTCGGTGACGAGAGCGTGACCGTCGGAGAGGAGAATGTTCTCGGGCTTGATGTCTCGGTGGACGACGCCGCGGGCGTGGGCGTACGCGAGCGCCTCGGCGACCTCGCGGGTGAGTCTCAGGGCGTCGGAAACCGGGAGCTGGCGCTCCGACTCGAGCCGCGCTCGAAGGGACTCGCCTTCGACCAGCGGCATGGTGTAGTAGAGGAACCCGCCAGCCTCGCCGCCGCCAAAGAGGGGGACGATGTGCGGATGCTGGAGCCGGGCGGCGAGCTGTGTCTCGCGCCGGAAGCGCTCGATACTCACGGCCTCGCCGATCTCGGGGCGCAGGACCTTGAGCACCACCTGGCGGTCGAACGCCCGCTCGGTGGCGACGAACACGCGGGACATGCCTCCACCGCCGAGCTCGCGCTCGATGGTGTAGGTATCGCCGAGGGCTGACTGGAGGTGGTCGCGGAGATCGGAGCTCACGGGGACGTGGGCGGTCGCACCGTGTCGAACATACCGGCGTCGCACCAGCC
>DASURJ010000650.1:0-3898 GCA_036280115.1 Gemmatimonadaceae bacterium | reverse complement strand
TGCTCCAGCCCCGCGACGACTCCGCCCACTTCGTCGATCTGCTGGAAGATCTCCTCGGCCTCGCGCTCGAGTCGGTCCGTCAGCGCCTCGATGTAATACGAGCCGCCCAGCGGATCGATGACGTTAGGCACGCCGGTCTCGTACGCGAGGATCTGCTGCGTGCGGAGCGCGACCTGCACGGCTTCCTCGGTCGGCAGCGCCAACGTCTCGTCCATCGAGTTGGTATGCAGCGACTGCGTGCCGCCGAGCACCGCCGCCATCGCCTGGTACGCCACGCGCACGACGTTGTTCATGGGCTGCTGCGCGGTGAGCGTGACGCCCGCCGTCTGCGAGTGGAACCGCAGCATCCACGACCTCGGGTCCTGCGCCCCGTACCGGTCGCGCATGTGGCGCGCCCAGATGCGCCGCGCCGCGCGGAGCTTGGCGATCTCCTCGAAGAAGTCGTTGTGAATGTCGAAGAAGAACGAGAGGCGCGGCGCGAACATGTCGACGTTGAGGCCGCGTGCGATACCGCGCTCGACGTACGTGAATCCGTCGGCGAGCGTGAACGCAAGCTCCTGGGCCGCGGTCGCGCCGGCTTCGCGAATGTGATAGCCCGAGATCGAGACGGTATTCCAGAGCGGCGCGTGCGTCGCTCCCCACTCGAACAGGTCGACGATGAGGCGCAGCGCCGGCTCGATGGGAAAGCACCAGGCATGCTGCGCCATGTACTCCTTCAGGATGTCGTTCTGCACGGTACCACGCAGCTTCGTGCTCGGAACGCCTTGACGCTCGGCCGCCGCGACGTAAAAGCAGAAGAGGATCACGGCCGGGCCGTTGATCGTCATCGAGGTCGACACCTGATCGAGCGGGATGCCGTCGAAGAGCGTCTCCATGTCGGCGAGGCTCGACACCGCGACGCCCGTCTTCCCGACCTCCCCCTCGGACCGCGGGTGATCCGAGTCGTACCCCATGAGCGTCGGGAAATCGAACGCGGTGGAGAGCCCGGTTTGCCCGTGCTCGAGGAGGAACTTGAACCGCGCGTTCGTATCGGCGGCGCTGCCGAAGCCCGCGAACTGCCGCATCGTCCAGAGCTTGCCGCGGTATCCGGTCGGGTGAATCCCTCGCGTGAACGGGAACGCCCCGGGCAGCGATTCGTCGGGCACGCCGTTGTCGATCACGTCGAGCGCGGTGTACACGGGATTCACGTCGCCTTCACTGTTCGTGAATGCCATGTCCCGCTTGTCGCCCTTCTCGTATCGCTTGCGCCACGCGGCGACTTCCGCGCGCAACCGTTCGAGCTCTGCCGCCTGACGACGAATCGCGTCGTCGCGCTCGTCGTGGTGCTCGTTCGCCGTTCCCGTCAGGTCTCGCGTCGACGTCATGGTCAGGTCCGCGTCAGTAGGTGTCCACTGCGGCTCAGGAGCTCGTCGGCGACGGTGAACGGCGTGGCCGTCCCGGTTTCGAGTGCGGCAAGCGCCGAATCGAGAAACGCGTTCGTGCCGTCGTCGCGCCACAACCGCTGGCGGATCTTGTGCTCCGTCACCGTGACGACCTGCTCCCGAAGGCGCTGGCGGCGCCGCCGCCGCAGCTCGCCACTGGTCTCAAGATAACGGAAGTGCCGGTCCAGGGCCGTGACGAGATCACCAATTCCCTCCCCCTTGGACGCTACAGTCCGCAGTACGGGCGGCGTCCAGCTATCGCCGTCGTCCGATGCCGCTGCCTCGCGTGCGATCCGCGCCGGGTTCATGATCTTCTTCAGGTCGACCCCATGGTGCGCCGGCACGTTTCGCAGCGCCTCCCCCACGCGCATGCCGAGCATCAGCTCGATGTCCATGCGGATCCGGTCGGCGCCGGGCCGGTCGGCCTTGTTCACCACGAAGATGTCGGCGATCTCCATGAGCCCGGCCTTGAGCGTCTGAATCGAGTCGCCGGACTCCGGGACGAGGACCACGATCGACGAGTCCGCGGCGCGCGCGATGTCGAGCTCACTCTGTCCGACGCCCACGGTCTCCATCAGAATGCGGTCGAAGCCGTACGCGTCGAGAACGTCGGCGACCGCGCGCGTCGCCGACGACAGACCACCGAGCGACCCGCGCGTCGCGAGCGAGCGGATGTACACGCCGGGGTCGAGCGCCACGCTCTCCATGCGAATGCGGTCGCCGAGGAGCGCCCCGCCCGTGAACGGCGACGTCGGGTCGACGGCAATGATGCCCACGGTGAGTCCGGCCGCGCGGTACGCCGCCGTGAGCTGTGTCGTCACAGTGCTCTTGCCGGCACCCGGAGGGCCGGTAATGCCGATCCGTCGCGCGTGCCCGATGCGCGGATGCAGGGCGCCGAGCAACGCGTCGAACCCGTCACGCTGGTTCTCGACGATGCTGATCGCGCGCGCGAGTGCGGCCGGACGGCGGGAGTCGATATCCGCGATCAATCGCCCGTCGAGTACCGGGCGCGTCATTGCCCTTGCCCCTCGGCTCCGCCGCCGACGGTGCGTGCGGGATGGGTGCCCGTTGAAACCGAAGGCGATGCGCGCGTCTCGACCGGCAGCCCCGGCTCGTCGTGCTCGTCGCGAATGTCACCGACCAACTCCTCGAGCAGATCCTCGAGCGTGACGATGCCGGCCAACCGGCCGCTCGCGTCGCGCACCACCGCGAGATGCCGCCGTCCGCGCAGCATCTCGAACAGGAAGTCGTTTGCACGCGCGGTGACGCGCGCCTCCGCGACAGGGCGGAGCCGAAGCGGAGCCGCATCGGCGTCCTTCAGTACGTCGAACGCGTGGATCATCCCGATCACGCTGTCGAGGGTGCCGCGATAAATGGGCACTCGGCTGTACCGGGCCTGTGCGATCCGCAGTGCGAGCTCGGGGCCGCGCACACTCTCGTCGATGGCGAAGACCTCGGACCGCGGGGTCATCACGTCCCCCACCGTCTTGTGGGCGAACTGCACGACGCCGCTGATGATCGCGATCTCGGTTTCCTCCCCGACCCCTTCGAGCTCGCCCTCGCGCAGCAGGTCCTCGAGCTCGTCGCGGTCCGCCTCGGCAGGCGTGCTCGGTCGCGGGTTCACCCAGCCGCTCACGCGCTTGGCGATGGCAACGAATGGCGCGAGCACGACCTCAACGACGCGGAGGATGGGGAGCAGCACGGGAACCACGGCAGTGGGCCAGCGTCGTGCGACCGCGCGCGGTACGAGCTGGCCGAACACGAGTACGGCGATCGCGAAGAGGACGAGCCGCCGTGCAACGACGCCGAGGCTTTCGGCACTCACGCCGCCGATGAGTGCGCCGGCAACGTAGACGGTCACCGCCACGCCGGTCGCCGCCGCGAGCAGCAGGCGTTGTGGCCGTTCGAGGTACAGCTCGGCGCTCGCGGCACCGCGCAGGCGCTGCTCCGCCCAGTGTCGTAGCCAGATGCGGCTCACAGAGCGCACGGCAGTGGCGACCCCGGTCAGGCACGCGACGACGATGAGGCAGATGAGCAGCGGCGCGGTGATCACGACAATCGCTCGCTCAACTGTTCCGTGCGCTCGAAGTACACGCGCTCGACACGGCGCTTGACGACCCGCTCGATCACCACGCGGAACCCCTCGAGCGCCAGCGACTCGCCAGCCTGCGGAACGCGTCCCAGCAGCTCGTACACGAGCCCACCCACCGTCGTGACCCCTTCACGGTGGAAGTCGTGTCCGATCAGCTCCGACAACTCGTCGACGGTCAGTCGTCCCGGGACCCAGAACCGGCGTCCTTCTTCCTGCTCCACCGACGCCTCTTCGACGTCGTATTCGTCGCGGATCTCACCGACGATCTCCTCGAGGATGTCCTCGATGGTCACGATACCCGCGGTGCCCCCGAACTCGTCCACCACGATCGCGATGTGGGTGCGGCTCGCCTGGAAGTCGCGCAGCTGCTGGTCGATCATCTTCG
>DASURJ010000649.1:0-2750 GCA_036280115.1 Gemmatimonadaceae bacterium | reverse complement strand
GCCAACGGCTCGGCGCTCGAGGTGCCCGTGGCGGCCGGGGACGTGGTTCGGGTGTTCGCCGTCGCCGATCGCGTTCGCAACACCGTGGTGGTCGAAGGGAACGTGTGGGCGCCAGGACGGCAGGGGCTCTCGCCGGGGATGACCATCACCGACGCCGTGAAGCTCGCGGGCGGCCCCAAGCCGGACGTCTACCTCGGACAGGTCCTTGTCGATCGGGTGCGCCCCGACGGCTCGCGGCTCCAGATGCGGGCGGCGTTCCGCGACACGACGGGAACGGTGATCGGTGATTTCCCGCTGCAGGAGGACGACGTCATCCGGGTGTTCTCGCTCACCGATTTCCGCCCGGACCGCTACGTCACCATCGGCGGCGCGGTGCGCAGTGGCGGCCGGTTCCCGTATCGCCACGGGATGACCGTGCGCGATCTCATCCTGCTCGCCGGCGGCCTGGAGGAAAGTGCGTACCTCAAGGAAGCCGAGATCGCGCGCCTGCCAGAGGACCGCTCGGGCGCCCAGACCGCGAAGACGATCCGGATCCCGCTCGACTCCACGTACCTGTTCGAGCGCAAACCCGGGGAGCCGTATCTCGGCGCGCCGGGAATGCCGGCATCGGCCAACGGCGCGCCTGAGATCACTCTCATGCCGTACGACAACGTGCTGATCATGCACCAGCCGTCGTGGGAGCTGCAGCGCACCGTGACCATCACGGGCGAAGTGAACTTTCCAGGCACGTACGCGTTGCGGCAGCGCGACGAGCGGCTCTCCGACATCATCGCGCACGCGGGCGGCCTGACCGCGGAAGCGTATCCCGAGGGGACGCAGTTCATTCGCACCGAAGGAAGCGTCGGACGCGTCGCCATCGACGTGCCCCAGGCGCTGCGGCGGCGCAACTCGCCGGACAACCTGCTGCTCATGCACGGCGACTCCATCGTGATTCCGCGACGATCGTCCGTCGTCACCGTGCGCGGCGCCGTCAACGCGCCAACCGTCGTCGCCTATGTGCCAGGTCGCGATCTCGATTACTACATCAGCCAGGCCGGCGGGCCCACGCGCGACGCGGACAACCGTCGCGCCTTCGTGACACAGCCGAACGGCAAGCGTGAGACGAAGGGCTGGGGACGGACTCCCCGGCCGCTGCCCGGAAGCCTCGTCGAGGTCCCGATCCTCGACCCGGCGCACCGCACGAACTGGGTGCAGACCATCGCGACCATCACCCCGGTCCTCATCAGCCTCGCCACGCTGCTGATCACGGTCGCTCAGTAGCGGCCCTTCGTACGCTACATTGGGGCGCATCGGCATGCCGGTGCGTCCCGCGTTGGTTTCGGCCGTGCTGTTGCTCTCGGTCCTGGGAGTCTCCCTCTCCGGACCGCTCGTCCGGCTGTCCGCGGCGCATCCCATCGCGATTGCCGTCTGGCGGCTCGCGTTCTCGCTGGTGATCGTCGCGGTGCCGCTCGCCGTCGGCGGATCGTGGCGGCAGTGGCGCTCGCTCGACCGGACTTCATTCGCCTTCGCGGGTGGTGCCGGTGTGCTGCTCGCGCTGCACTTCTGGTCCTGGAACACCTCGATCGGCCTCACGACGATCGCCGCCTCGGTCGTTCTCGTGAACGTGCAGCCCCTCGTCGTGGCCGGGCTGTCCGCGTTCTGGCTGCGCGAGCCGCCGACGCGCCAGCAGTGGCTTGGCATCGTGATCGCGATGATCGGCGCGCTCGTGGTGGTGCTTCCCGATCTCCTCTCCGGAGGATTCGCGTCGAACCGCTCCGCACTGCTCGGCGACGCGCTCGCGCTGGTGGGCGCGGTGACCGCGGCGACGTATTACGTGATCGGACGGAAGCTCCGCCAGACGCTCGACCTCTGGGCGTACGTCGCGCTGGTGTACGCCGCGTGTCTCGCCACGCTCCTGCTCATCGCGCTCACGCTCGGGGTTTCGCTCGGACCGTACCCACCGCGGGAATACGGGATCTTCGCCCTGCTCGCCGTCGGACCGATGCTGCTCGGTCACACGGGGATGAACTGGGCGCTGCGCCACGCGCGGGCATACCAGGTCAACATCGTGCTGCTCGGCGAGCCGATCGGCGCGACGCTGCTCGCGGCGCTGCTGCCCGGGATTCGCGAGCGTCCGTCGCCGCTGATCCTCGTCGGGGGCGTCATCGTCCTCGTCGGCATCCTCCTCGCCGAACGCCGGCGCGCGCACGACTAGACAGCCGGCGCTCGATTATGTTTCGGCGGTGAGCCCCTGAGGGCGCAGGAGGCGGACGCCTACCCAATGAAGTCGTTCGAGCTCGATGTCGTGGCGACGCGAGGAGGTGTCGTCGAATCCCGTCACCACGTGCATGCCGCCGTCGTGGATGCCAGCGACCGCCTGGTCGCCGGGGCACGCGACGCCCGGCGGGTGACGCACTGGCGGTCGTGCGCGAAGCCCTTTCAGGTGATGCCGCTGCTGCAGTCCGGCGGCTTCGACGACCTGCACTGGGGCGACGACGAGCTGGCACTGGCCTGCGCGTCGCATGGGGGCGAGCCGGAGCACGTCGCCATCGCCGAGCGGATGCTGTCCGCGATCGGTCTCGAGGAAGGTGATCTGGCGTGCGGGCCCCACGAGCCGCTCTCGAATCGCGGCGCGAAACTCCTCCGTGAATCCGGCGAACGACCCTCCCGACTGCACAACAACTGCTCCGGCAAGCACGCGGCGATGCTCGCCAGGGCACATGCCGCGGAGTGGCCCGCCGTCGGCTACGAGCGCGCGGAGCATCCGGTGC
>DASURJ010000648.1:0-9616 GCA_036280115.1 Gemmatimonadaceae bacterium | reverse complement strand
GGATCGTGGCCGGGTCGAACGCCACGTTGTGCGGGCCGCCGGACACCATGACGAACTTGATGCCATCGCCCTGCTTGACGGTGATGTCGGCGGGCTCGAAACGGTAGCCCTTGTCATCGCCGACCATCTTCACTTCGTGGGTGGTACCGGTGATGGGTGCCGCGGCGCCCGTAGCGCCGGCGGGCGCTGCCGATGCGGCGGTGTCGGTCGCCGCGGGAGCCGCCGTCGCCGTGGTGTCCATCTGGTTCTCGCCACCACCGGCACACGCACCAAGAACGATCGCGCTCGCTGCGACCGCAAATCCGAGAAACCGCATTTCCTGAGGCCTCCAGAGCCGTACGGAGAACTGCTTGTGAATGAAACCGAGACCTCATGACAATGGTCTCAGAGCATTGTGAATTTATTCACATGCGTGCGGGAAAGCAATTCGACCAATCCCGCGTCGACTTCGGCACGCTGCAGATACGGGACCACGCGGGTCGAAAGGCAGTTATGCCGGGCGGGCGGGCGACGCTCATTCGCGCCGCGATTGACGCGGCCTTCCTCTCGCCGTTACGTTGCGTCGCATGAGCTACGTTCGCCGCCACCACGCGCACCACTACCATGGCCTCGGGGCCGGGGTAGTTCGCGCGTGAACGGATGAGCGGTTGAACCGAACCGCGTCCGACCGGCGAACCGCCGCGGCCCGTCCTGCTGGACGGGCCTTCTTTTTTCTCCACCATATCGCACCTGTCGGCTCATGTTGAAGATCGCGCTCCCCAACAAGGGGCGGCTCGCTGACGAAACGCGCGAGCTGTTCGAGGACGCGGGACTGCCCGTGCGTGCGCGCGGCGACCGCGCACTGTCGGCGTCGCTAGGGGGCGAGTTCGAGGCGATCTTCGTTCGCGCCCAGGACATTCCGGAGTTCGTGGCCGACGGCGCTGCGGATGCCGGCATCACGGGCTGGGACCTCGTCTGCGAGTCGGAACGTGACCTCGACGTGCGCCTCGACCTCGATTTCGGCCGGTGTCGCCTGGTCGTCGCGGCCAGGGACGAGAGCGGCGTCGCTTCGCTCGCAGATATCGGTGCGTGCCGTGTCGCCACGGCCTTCCCGCGCATTACGCGGCGGTTCTTCGCGGACGCGGGCCGCGACGTCGAGGTCGTTCCGGTTTCCGGTGCCGCCGAGATCGCACCGCACCTCGGCATCGCCGACGTGGTCGTCGACCTGACGTCGACCGGCTCGACGCTCAAGGTCAACGGCCTGCGCGAGATCGCCACAGTCCTCGAGTCATCCGCTCGGCTCGTCGCGCGCCGTGACACTGGTCCGGCGACGGACGCGCCGAAGCGGCGGGCGCTCCTCGAGCTCGTCACGGCACTCGACAGCGTGCTGCATGCACGTGGGCAACGGTACGTGATGGCGAACGTCCCGCGCAACGCGCTCGATCGGGTGCGCCAGGTGCTGCCCGGACTCAACGGGCCCACCGTCATCGATATCCTGAACGGCGGTCAACACGTCGCCGTACATGCTGTGGTCCCCGCGGCATCGGTGTACCGCACGATCGCCGACCTGAAGGCGCTCGGCGGCGCCGGGATCCTCGTCACGCGAATCGAGAGGCTCATGCCATGAACGAGCTGCGCATCCGGTTCCGGGGGTCGCTGGACTCGTTAGGTGCGGCGGAGCGGTCACGTCTGATCGAGCGCGCGCGGTCGACCGATGACATGGTGCGGACGACGTGCGAGGCGATCATCGACGTCGTGCGCCGCGACGGGGACGCGGCGCTGATCTCGTTGGCCCGCGAGTACGACAAGGTCCGCCTGGCATCGCTGGAGGTGCCGCGGCAGGCGTGGCGTGAGGCGTTAGGCGACGTGAGCCCGGCGCTCCGGGCGGCGATGGAACGCGCCGCGGCGAACCTTCGCGCCGCGCACGGCGCATCGCTTCCGCAAGCGGTCGAAACGTACACGGAGCCCGGCGTTCTCGTCGGGCGCCGGCCCGATCCGCTGCGGCGGGTCGGGGTCTATGCGCCGGGCGGGCGGGCGGCGTATCCCAGCAGCGTGCTCATGGGCGTCATTCCCGCGCGCGCCGCCGGCGTAGGCGAGGTGATCGTATGCGCGCCGCCCGACTCGACGGGCAAACCAGCGGCGGCCACGCTCGCCGCCGCGGAGCTCGCCGGCGCCGACCGGGTATTCGCTATCGGCGGCGCGGGGGCGATCGCGGCGATGGCGTACGGCACCGAGACCATCCCGCGGGTGGATCGCATCGTCGGCCCGGGCAACGCGTTCGTCGCGCAGGCGAAGCTGCTCGTGTCCGAGGTCGTCGCCATCGATGCGCCAGCGGGTCCAAGCGAGTTGCTCGTGGTGGCCGACGACACGGCCAGCGCCGCTCACGTCGCGGGCGAAGTGTTCGCGCAGGCCGAACACGACCCGGACGCAGCCATCGTCGTGCTCGCAGTCGGCCGCGAATGCGCGGACCGGGTTGCGACCGAGATCGAGCGTCTCTTTCCAGCACAGGAGCGACGTGCCATCATCGAGCGAGCACTTCGCGCTCGGGGCGCCCTGCTCGTCGCGTCATCGATCGCCGAGGCCGTATCGTTCGCGAACGAGTTCGCACCCGAGCACCTTCTCCTCGCGGTGAACAACGGCGACTCCGTGTTGAAGGATGTTCGCAACGCCGGCACTGTGTTCCTCGGTGAGACGAGCTCGGTCGTGTTCGGGGACTACATGACGGGCGCGAACCACGTGTTGCCGACCGGCGGTCTCGCTCGCTCGTACTCGGGGCTGAGCACGCTCGACTTCGTGCGGTGGACGACATACCAGCGCGTGGACCGTGATGCGGCGGCGCGCCTTGCCGCTGACGTCGCTGCGTTCGCGGAGGCCGAGGGACTGGCCGCCCACGCCAGCGCTGCTCGCGCGTGGAGGCAATCGCCGTGACGGAGCCTATGCTCGTCAGCCAGTCGCTGCGACTCGGGAGGGCCACGCTGCGCGACGTCGTGCCGTACCCGACCGAGCGCACCATGTGCGACGTCGATCTGAGCGACAACACGAACCTGTTCGGAGCACCGCCGGCCGCGCTCCGCGAGCTATCGAAAAGCGGGGTCGAGGACGTTACCCGATATCCGGGACTCCACACTCGCGGCCTGCGCGAGGCATTGGCCGGTTATGTGGGCGTTCGTGTCGCTGAAGTCGTGACGGGGTGCGGATCGGACGACGTGATCGACTCCGCCGTGCGTGCGTTTGCCGAACCGGGCGAATCACTCGCGTTTTCCGACCCGACGTTCAGCATGATCCCGGTGTTCGCGCGGGTGAACGGACTTGTCCCCGTTCCGGTCCCCTTCACGCCGACGATGGACGTGGACGCGGACGCGTTGGTCGCTACCGGGGCGCGCATCATCTACATCTGCTCGCCGAACAACCCGACGGGATCTTGCGCCAGCAGGACCGCGGTCGATCGCGTGATCGAGCGCGCGCCGGGGATCGTGATTCTCGACGAGGCATACGCGGAGTTCAGTGGCGAGGACCGAGTGTCGGACGCACCGAGACACGACCGCGTACTCGTGACGCGCACCCTCTCGAAGGCGTTCGGCATGGCCGGGTTCCGCATCGGATACGGTACGGGGAGCGCGGCACTCGTTCGCGAGATCGAGAAAGTCCGCGGCCCCTACAAGGAGAACGCACCAGGCGAACGGGCTGCCGCGTGCGCCGTTCGAGAGGACATACAGTGGATGCGCGACGGCGCGGAGACAGCGCGCGCGAACCGTGAGCGGTTCATTGCCGCATTGCGCGCGAACGGTTTTCGTCCGCTCCCGTCAGCAGCGAATTTCGTGTTGGTGCCGATTGCCGACGCGACGTCCATCGCCCGCGTGGTCCGCGAGCACGGCGTGGCGCTCCGACCCTACGAGCAACTCCGCGGCATCGGCGACGCGATTCGGGTGACCGTCGGGCCCTGGCCGCTCATGGAGCGCGCGCTCGAGGCGCTGGTATCGGCACGAGACGCCGTCGCGCTCTCGCCACGTCGAGCCCAGTCGGAGTCGCGATGAGGGTCACGATCTTCGATTACGGCGCGGGCAACATTCATTCGCTCGCCAAGGCCATCGCCGCCGCGGGCGGGGACGTCGTTGTACAAGCCGATCCTGTGCGCTCGATCGACACGGACGCGCTCGTGCTGCCGGGGGTGGGTGCATTCGGCGCAGCCGCTAGCCGCCTGACGCCGGGCCGCACGCGCATGCGTGATGCGCTGAAGAACGGGTTGCCGTGTCTTGGGATCTGCCTCGGCATGCAACTGCTGTTGGACCGGAGCGACGAGGCGCATGGCGGCGCGCCAGGGCTGGGGCTGATCGCGGGACGAGTGACGAGATTGACGGCGCGACGCGTACCGCAGATCGGATGGAACACCATTGAGGATCCACGTGACGCGCTGTTCGAGCGGGCGCCTCTCGAGCACGTCTACTACGCGAACAGCTACGTGTGTCGTCCCGACGACCCCGGCGTGGTTCGTGCCTGGAGCGTGCACGACGATGACCGGTTCCCGGCGGTCGTGCGCACGGGACGGACGGTGGGAGTCCAGTTCCATCCGGAGAAGAGCTCGCGCTCGGGACTTCGTTTCCTACGAGCGTTTCTCGACGAGGCCCGTGCATGATCGCTATCCCCGCGGTAGACCTTCGCGGCGGCTCGTGCGTGCAGCTCGTCGGCGGGGAGTACGCGCAGGAGCGCGTTCGACTCGAAGACCCCGTCGGCGTTGCCCGCGACTGGACTCGGTTCGGCTTTCGGCGGCTACACGTGGTCGATCTGGACGCCGCGACGGGTCGTGGATCCAACCGCGAATTGGTCCGTGAGATCCTGCGCGACAACTCTGCGGAAATCCAAGTGGGAGGGGGTATCCGGCAGACCGCACAGATCGAGGAGATGCTCGCGGACGGCGCTGGCGCGGTCGTCGTCGGTACCCGGGCGCTCGAGGACGCGGACTGGCTGGAACGCGTTGCGACGGCGTGGCCTAACGAGGTGCTCGTCGCGGCGGATGTGCGGGACCGGCGCGTGGTCACCCACGGCTGGGCGCGGACTCTGCCGCGCGACATCACGGATGTCACCGAGGAACTGGCGTCGCTGCCGCTCGCGGGCTTGCTGGTCACCGCGGTACACCGCGAGGGGCGGATGCAGGGGGCCGACCTGTTCTTGATGGAGGATGTCGTCGAGGCAGCGCCGTTCCCCGTCTATGCGTCCGGGGGGATTGGCTCGATTGCGGACCTGCGTGCGCTGGCCGATCGCGGCGTCGCGGCCGCGGTGATCGGCATGGCGTTGTACACTGGCGCGATCGACCCCTGGCAAGCAGCGGAGGAGTTCTCGGAATGACCCTCGTCGAGCGGGAGACCTCCGAAACGCGCATTCGCCTGGAGATCTTGCGCGGCACCGGCCGAGCGACGGTGAGCACCGGCGTACGTTTTCTCGACCACATGATGACGACGCTCGCCCGCTACTCCCGCCTCGACCTGACGCTCGACGCGACCGGCGACCTTCGACATCACCTCATCGAGGACGTCGGCATCGCGTTCGGCGCGGCGATCGCCGACCTCACGCCAGCGACATGCGCACGCTACGGGCACCGGGTGATCCCGATGGATGACGCGCTCGTCGAGGTCGCGCTGGACCTCGGCGGCCGTCCGTATTACCGCGGACCCGTCCCGAGCTCCCTCTACGATCACTGGTTCCGGTCGTTCGCGGACAACGCGCGCGCCACGGTGCACGTGCGCGTCCGCCGCGGAGAGGACCGCCACCACGTTGTGGAAGCCGCGTTCAAGGCACTCGGCATGTCGCTGCACGACGCGCTCGCGGACTCGGGTGTCGTGTTCAGCACGAAGGGGGCTGTCCGATGGTGACGCGGCGTGTGATCGTGTGCCTCGACGTCCAGGCGGGTCGCGTCGTGAAAGGTGTTCAGTTCGAGTCGTTGCGTGACATTGGCGATCCGGTCGAGCTTGCCGAGTACTACGAGCGCGAGGGCGCGGACGAGATCGTCTACCTCGACATCTCCGCGAGCGCCGAGGAGCGCTCGACCCTCCTCGATCTCGCGCGGCGAACGGCCGAGCGATTGTTCGTGCCTTTGACCATTGGCGGCGGCGTTCGATCCGCGGACGACGTGGCGCGGGTCCTGCGCGCCGGTGCCGACAAGGTCGGCGTGAACTCGGCCGCGGTCGCGTCGCCGGCCATGCTGTCGGAGTGCGCCAACCGGTTCGGAGCCCAGTGTGTCGTCGTGAGCATCGACGCAAAGCGCGACGGGACGGTGTGGCGAGTTCATACGCACGGTGGCCGCACGCCGACGCCGCTCGACGCGGTGGAGTGGGCGATGGAGAGCGTCGAGCGAGGCGCGGGAGAGCTTCTCGTCACGAGCATCGATCGCGACGGCTCCCGACTCGGCTATGACCTCGAGCTCACCTCAGCCATCGCTGACGCGGTAGATGTGCCCGTGATCGCGAGCGGGGGCGCCGGCTCGGCGGATCACGTTCGCGACGCGATCATCCATGGGCGCGCCGACGCGGCGCTCGTCGCCGGCATCGTGCACGATCGCGTGACCACTGTCCGTGAAATCAAGCAGGCTATGCGCGCACACAACCTGCCGGTCCGCGCCGCATGACTGGCGACCGATTCTCTGACCTCATGGAGGCCGTCGCGGACGTCGCGCGAATCGCGGGCAACGTTGCGCTCGGGTATTTTCGCACCCATCTCGACGTCGAGACGAAGGGTGATGGGAGTCCAGTGACGATGGCCGATCGCGCGGCGGAAGTGGCAGCGCGTGAGTGGATCGAACGCCGGTTTCCGGACGACGCGGTCCTCGGAGAGGAATTCGGTGCCCGAGGCGACGAATTCGGACGCCGGTGGTTCATCGACCCGATCGACGGGACGAAGAGCTTCGTTCGCGGCGTCCCGCTCTGGGGAACGTTGATCGCCGTCGCCCGCGCCGACGACGTGCTCGCGGGTGCGGTGTATTGCCCCGCCGTCGACGAGATGGTCGTCGCCGCGGTCGGCGAAGGGTGTTGGTGGAACGGGATGCGCGCCCGCGTCTCGGAGACCGACGCCATCGCGGACGCGACGCTCCTCACGACCGACGAGCGTTTTCGGAAGCATCCGGATCGTGGAAGCCGCTGGGCCTCTCTGTCGGGAGACGCAGGCATCGTCCGAACGTGGGGCGACTGCTACGGGTATCTGCTCGTCGCGACTGGGCGTGCCGACGTGATGGTGGACGACTTGATGTCACCCTGGGACGCCGCGGCGCTCGTGCCGGTCGTGCGCGAGGCCGGCGGCGAGTTCAGTGACTGGAACGGACGCGTGACGCCGTTCGGGAGCGGAGCCGTCGCGACAAACGGACGGCTCGCCGCGACTGTCCGCGCGCGGCTTGGCGTTCCGTGGACCGCAGGTAATGTGACCCCGCCGGACGAATCGCATGCCTGACGCGCCTCGCCTCGACCTCGACGCGGTCGACTTCACGAAGGGTGGAGGGCTCGTCCCGGTCATTGCACAGGACGCGACGTCCGGCGCCGTCCTCATGACAGCGTTCGCCGACCGCGAGGCGCTCGAGCGGACGCTCGAAACTGGTGAGATGCACTACCGGTCCCGGTCGCGAGGCCTGTGGCGCAAGGGCGCAACCAGCGGCCACGTGCAGCGCGTCGTTTCGCTCGAAGCCGACTGTGATGGTGATGCGATTCTCGCTCGCGTCCACTCGGCCGGGCCTGCCTGCCACACAGGAACCGTGTCCTGTTTCGCGACGTCGGTCGGCGTGGCCGACGCACTCGCTGAGCTCGATGCGACGCTCGCCGAACGAGCCGGCGGCGCTGGAATCACGAGCGCCGAATCACCGACAAGACCCAGCTATACGCGGCGCCTGCTCGACGACCGAAATCTTCGACTCAAGAAACTCGGCGAGGAATGCGCCGAGTTCGTGACCGCGTGCGCTGACGGCGACCGGGCGCGCGCGACCGAGGAGGCAGCCGACCTGTTGTATCACATGCTCGTCGCGTTGCGCGCCGTCGGTGGGAGTCTCGACGACCTCAGGCGAGCCATCGCGGCCCGTCGACGCGAGTAGACACGACGCTCGCGATCAGAACCCGCGCAGCGCTCGCGCCGACACGTCCTGAGGGTCGCCCACGTACGCGAAGCGCACGTTGCGCATGTACTGCCGTGCAACGCGCTGGACGTCTTCCGGGCTCACTTCGCGCAGCTCATCGACGAACAGATCGGCGACGCGGAAGTCACCGCGATATAGCTGTGCCCGCGCGAGAAAATTGGCTTGCTCGGCGTTGGTCTCGTTGTTCAGGAAGTACTCGGTGATGAACTGCTGAACGAGGCGCTCCAACGCCTCGGCGTCGATCGTGCCCTGCTGCAGGGCACTGATCTGCTGACGCATGAGCGCGAGCGTCGTGTCGGGTGACACGGTCGTTACGTACAGACCGCCTGCGGCGATCGCGCGTTCCACGAACGGCGCATCGACCGCATACGTGAGGTTTCGGCGCGATCGGATCTCGGCGAACAGCTGGCCCGACAGCACCGCTGCGGCAATGCGTAGCGCCTGGTAGTCCTTGCTTCCCGCCGGCGGCCCGGCGTAGTAGCCAAGGAGGTAGTTCGTCGGGAGCGAGCGCGCCTCAAGCGCGAACCCGGCCGGCCGCGGCGGCACGTTCTCCGGGAGTGTCCAGGCGTAATTGCCAGAGGGCAATTTGGCGAGCGTTCGCTTGATCAGCCGCTCGACGCGCTCGCGCGGGACGTTACCGACGATCACGACGAGCATGCGTGATGTTACGATCTGTTCGGAGTGATATCGCGTCAGATCCTCGACGGTCAACCGGGACAGCGAGCGCTCCGTCCCGAGTGTGGAGCGTGCGTACGGATGACCCGAGAATGCGAAGGTATCGGCGACGAAGGTCACCAGCGCGTCCGGGTTGTCGCCGCGCTGCTTCACCGACGCCAGGAGTTGCTCGCGAACGAGTCGTACCTGGCTCGAGTCCAGCGTCGGATGCATCAACCGGCTGGCAAGCACTGACCAGGTGGAGTCGAAGCCCGCTCGCGTCGATCGCAGGCCGAACAGCGTCCAATCCGTCTCCGGGTCTACCACGATGCTGCTTCCCAGTCTGGACAACGTGCGCCGGACTCGGTCGCCAGCGTATTCGCGAGTTCCTCGGTCCGATGCCTCGAGCAGAAGCAGCTCGATGCCGGCGTTCTCGTCGGTGATCTGCCGTACGCCGCCTAACAGGTAGATGTTCGCGGCAACAACGTCATTCGCGGGGGTGAGACGGTGGATGACTCGAACGCCGCCAACTTGATAGGTCGTGGTGAGGCTGTCATGGAGCGCCACCCGACTGCGCGACGGGCGGGGAAGGGCGCTCCCCGACACCTGGGCGCCGCCTGGCGGGGCGAGTAACAGCAGTGCGACGGCCGTCGCGCCAAGCTGTCTCCGTGTGGCCTTGACGCTCACTGAGCGACGCTCCTCGGCAGCAGGTCCGCGGCCGTGAGCGATATGGACTGCCGTGCGTCCGCCGGAATCAGAACCCCGGTAACGCGCGGCTTGCCGACAATGTATTTCGAGGCATACGCACGGAGATCCGCGAGAGTCTGTTGTGCCATGTTGTCGACATATCCCATGTAGTAATCGAGGCTCGCCACG
>DASURJ010000647.1:0-2299 GCA_036280115.1 Gemmatimonadaceae bacterium | reverse complement strand
GTAAATCACCTTTCCCCCGGAACGGCGCCTCCTTCAGGGGGCGCCGTTCTTGTTTGTTCTCACGAGATTGACGATCCGGCGCGCTCCACCTAATATCCGTCTATCCGGATATACTGATGGCAAAGACCGCGGCGGTTTTCGACAGACTCGGCACCCTTGCCGACGCCACGCGCGGCAGGATTCTCCTGCTGCTCGAAGGGACGGAGCTCACCGTCGGTGAGCTGTGCTCCGTCCTCCAGCTGCCGCAGTCCACGGTCAGTCGCCACCTGAAGATCCTCAGCGACGAAGGCTGGGTCACGGCGCGCGACTCCGGCGCCAGCCGCTTTTATACGATGCGTCCCAGCCGCCTCGACCACGGCGCCAAACGCCTCTGGCAGGTGGTCCGCGAGCAGATGGCCACGAGCCCAGCGGCACAGCAGGATGCCCGCCGACGGGAGAGCGTCCTGAGCGCGCGGCGGGTGAAGATGCACACCTTCTTCACCGGTGCCGCGGCGAACTGGGACGAGATGCGCGCGGATCTGATTGGCGCGCGCACCGACCTGCTCGCGCTCCTCGACCTCTTCGACGACTCCTGGACTGTCGGCGATCTCGGGTGCGGCACCGGCCACCTGACCGAAGCGCTCGCACCGGTCGTGCGCCGAGTGATCGCCGTCGACGAATCCGGCGCCATGCTCAGTGCGGCGCGCAAACGGCTCGCCGGGCTCGACAACGTCGACGTGCGCAACGGCAGCCTCGAGTCCCTGCCGATCGAGAACGAGGAGCTCGACGTCGCGCTCCTCTTCATGGTCACGCACTTCCTGCTCGAGCCCGTGAAGGTGCTTGCCGAAGTACGGCGGGTGCTCGCCCCCGGCGGCCGCGCGCTGATCCTCGACCTCACCGCGCACGAGCGCGAGGAGTACTCGCTCCAGATGGGCCACGTCTGGCAGGGGATCTCCGAGGAGCAGGCACGCTCCTGGGTGACCGATGCCGGGATGTCGGTCGCGAAGTACCGGGTTCTTCCCGTCGATCCGAAGGCGAAGGGACCCGCGGTGTTCACAATGGTTGCACAGAAGGCCAAACGTTAGCGTCTCATCAAACAGGACTGATCATGGGTATCGCAGAGATGACGCGCCGCGATTCGGCGCAGGCCGCGGCGGACCGCCCGGCGTTCAAGGTGGCCGACCTCTCGCTCGCCGAGTGGGGGCGCAAGGAGATCCGGCTCGCCGAGCAGGAAATGCCCGGGCTCATGGCCGTGCGCGCGGAGTACAAGGGCAAGCAGCCGCTCAAAGGCGCGAAGATCATGGGCTCGCTGCACATGACCATCCAGACGGCCGTGCTCATCGAGACGCTCGTCGACCTCGGCGCGGAGGTGCGCTGGGTGTCATGCAACATCTTCTCGACGCAGGACCACGCCGCCGCCGCCGTCGCGGTCGGCCGTGACGGCACTCCGGAATCACCGAAGGGAATCGCGGTGTTCGCGTGGAAGGGTGAGACGCTCGAGGAATACTGGTGGTGCACCGAGCAGGCGCTGACGTGGCCCGACGGCTCGGGTCCCAACATGCTCCTCGACGATGGCGGTGACGCCACCCTGCTGGTCCACAAGGGCGCCGAGTTCGAGAAGGCAGGGAAGATCCCCGAGTTCGATCCGAAGAACGATCCCGAGGAGTGGGGTGTCATCCTCGACCTCCTGCGCGCCGAAGCGAAGAAGAACCCGGGGCGCTGGACGAAAGTCGCCGCCGGAATCAAGGGAGTCACCGAGGAGACCACGACCGGCGTGCACCGCCTGTACGAGATGATGAAGGCGGGCACCCTCCTCTTCCCGGCCATCAACGTCAACGACTCGGTCACGAAGTCGAAGTTCGACAACATCTACGGCTGCCGGCATTCGGTGATCGACGGCCTCAACCGCGCCACCGACGTCATGATCGCGGGCAAGCTCGCGGTCGTCTGCGGCTACGGCGAAGTCGGGAAGGGGTGCGCCGAGGCGCTGCGCGGTCAGGGCGCGCGCGTGGTGATCACCGAGATCGACCCGATCTGCGCGCTGCAGGCCTGCATGGCGGGATACCAGGTCGTGACGCTCGAGGACGTGATCTCCACCGCCGACATCTTCATCACCGCGACCGGCAACTTCAACATCATCACCGCGGACCACATGGCCCGCATGAAGGACAAGGCGATCGTCGGGAACATCGGCCACTTCGACAACGAGATCGACATGGCCGGCCTCAAGAACTACAAGGGGATCAAGCGGAACAACATCAAGCCGCAGTTCGACGAGTGGATCTTCCCCGACGGCCACTCGGTGCTCGTGCTGGCCGAG
>DASURJ010000646.1:0-2353 GCA_036280115.1 Gemmatimonadaceae bacterium | reverse complement strand
CTTTGTCCCTTGTCCTTTGTTCCCTTGTCCTTTGTCCCTTGTCCCCCCTCGTCCGTCGTCCACAATCCTGGAGCACGGACACTAGCCACGGTTCGCCTATAATTCGCCGGATGAAGACACTGACGTCCGTGCTCGTGGTTGTCTGCCTCGTCGGCGGTACGGCAGCCGCCGGCGCGCAGGCGGTGCGCCCGCCCGAGATTCGGTTCACGACCGACGAAGCGTTCGACGCGAGCAGCGTGCCGGCATACAAGGGACAGCACGACGAGGTCTATCGCCACATCGACGCGAACCTTGCCGAGCACCTGAAGCAGCTGCAGCGGTGGGTGCGTCAGCAGTCGGTCAGCGCCCAGAATCGCGGCATCAACGAGATGGCGGAGCTCGTGGCGGCGGACCTGCGCCAGCTCGGGTTCAAGGAAGTCGATCTCGTTCCGACGAGCGGACATCCCGGAGTCTTCGGCTTCTACGATGCCGGCGCGCCGCGGACGCTCGTGATCTATCTGATGTACGACGTGCAGCCGGAAGAAACCGGCTGGAAGGTGCCGGCCTTCGACGGTGCGCTCGTGGACCACGAGCTTGGCCGCGTGCTGATGGCACGCGGCGCGACCAATCAGAAGGGACCCGAGCGCGCGTTCCTCAACGCGCTCGACTCGATCCTCAAGACGCGCGGAAAGCTGCCCGTCAACCTCCTGGTCGTGGCCGAAGGCGAGGAGGAGCTGGGCTCGCCGAACTACCCGCAGGTGATCGACAAGTACGAGGCCCGGCTGAAAAAGGCAGACGGCGTGTTCTTCCCGCTCAACGCGCAGGATCGCGCCGGCGCAGTCTCGCTCCCGCTCGGCGTGAAAGGCATCGTGGTCTTCGAGCTGGAAGCGGCCGGCGGCGGGCACGGTGGACCGAAGCACGCCGAAATTCACAGCTCCCTGAAAGCCATCGTCGATGCGCCCGCATGGCGGTTGACCCAGGCGCTGGCGACGCTGACGAGCCCCGACGGCAACACGATTCAGGTGCCCGGCTACTACAGCGCGATCCGGCAGCCCTCCACGGCCGAGCAACGGCTCGTGAACGGGATGGCGCGCACCGTCACCGGGCAGGAACAGGGCATGCGCAAGGGCCTCGGCGTCGATCGGTTCATCGACGACGTGGGCGGGAGGGACCTGCTCGCGCGATGGCTGTTCACCACCACCATCAACATCAACGGAATGTGGAGCGGCTACACGGGCGAAGGGATGAAGACCATCCTCCCCCACGTCGCCCGCGCCCGGCTCGACTCGCGCCTCGTGCCGAACCAGACGCCGGACGAGCAGCTCGAGCTGATACGCCGGCACCTGGCGGACCGGGGGTTCAGCGACGTCACCGTCCGCAAGATCAGCGGCTACCCGCCCGCACAGACCTCCGTGGAGACCCCCATCGTGACGGCGTCGATCTCGGTCTTCAACAAGCATGGCGTGACGCCGACGGTGGCGCCCCGCCTCGCTGGCAGCGCGCCGTACTACATCTTCACGGATCGACTCGGGCTCCCGATGGTGATGGGAGGGATCGGGCACGGCAGCGGCGCCCACGCGCCAAACGAGTACATGGCGATCGACCCGCGGCCGGGCTCGGCCGTCGCAGGGCTCGCCGCGGTCGAAAAGTTCTATGTGGATTTCCTCTACGCGTTCGCGGACATGAAGTAGCCGCGGGCAATTGGAGCCTGCCTCGCCGTAGCGTCTCGTCTGCGGCATACGCGAGAAGCGAAGGCAGGCGGATGGCGGTGCCATCACGACTCGCGGCTCGTCTTCAGCGCCGCCGCCAACTGGTGCAGAAACAATCCCACGTCGGTGACGATGCCGACGGTCTGCGTCGATCCGCGGTCGGATAACTTCGTCACCACCGCCGGGTTGATGTCCACACACACGACCTTCACCCAGGACGGCAGCATGTTGCCGACGCCGATACCGTGAAGCATCGACGAGAGCATGACCACCACGTCAACGCCCTCGAGCGCGCTGGCGTACGCATCCTGCGCCGCCACGAGATCCATCATCGTCTCGGGCAGCGGACCGTCGTCGCGAATCGAGCCGGCCAGAATGCAGGGGATACGGTGCAGGTGGCAGGCGTGCATCAGTCCGCGCGTCAGCACGCCGCGCTCGACCGCGGCGCCGATTCCGCCGGCGCGCCGGATCAGGTTGATCGCGCGCATGTGGTTGCGGTGCCCGTGCTCGACAGCGTGGCCGGACCTGAGGTCGATGCCGAGCGACGTGCCGAAGAGCGCGCTTTCGATGTCGTGCACGGCCAGCGCATTGCCTGACAGCACGAGATCGACGTAACCGAGACGAATCAGCTCGCAGAAGTATTCCGTGCCCCCCGTATGGACGAT
>DASURJ010000645.1:0-2851 GCA_036280115.1 Gemmatimonadaceae bacterium | reverse complement strand
CGTCTTGAACAGCCCGCGGTGCGCGTTCGCCGTGAACACCGGGCCGAGCGCGGAGACGTACACGACGTCGGAGTTGCGCGGGTCGACGTCGACCGACGAGATGTGCTCGGTCTCTTTCAGCCCGACGGACGTCCAGGTCTTGCCGGCGTCGCGCGTCACCCAGACACCCTCGCCGTGCGACGTGTTTCCGCGGATACACGTCTCGCCGCCGCCGACCCAGACGATGTCGGGATTCCTGGGATCGACCGTGATCGCGCCGATGGTGCCGCCGAAGTGCTTGTCGGTCATCGGCTGCCAGTTGATGCCACCGTCGGTGGTCTTGAACACGCCGCCGCCGGTCGTGCCCATCCAGTACTCATGCGGACGCTGCACCGATCCCGCGACGGCGACCGACCGGCCGCCCCTGTAAGGCCCGACCTCGCGCCACCGAAGTGCCGCGAACGCGGACGTGTCATATGGCGCCTGGGAATCGGCTGGCGTGGCCAACGCGGTGCCAGCGACGAAGGCGGCAATGCCGAGCATGAACGAACGGCTAGTGGGGCGCATTCCAGTCTCCGAAAGCGGCCGGGCCATCGGCCTGTTGTTCCGAGCCAGTCCGTCATTTCGAGCAGAGGCCGCACTGCGGCCGCAGTCGAGGAATCGCGCTCCTCCTGACAAAGGGGCCCGTCTATCGGATGACTGCGATTCCTCGACTCCGCGGGCGCTTCGCGCGCGCTCCGCTCGGAATGACGTAAGCGGGGTTGCTCCGTATGCTCCGATGTAGCGGGCAGGGTCTGAGCGGGCAAGGTGGCTCGGCGCGGAAGGCCCGTCCAGATGAGCGCCGCATCCCGAGGGTCGTGTCTTGCTGATAGCTGATGGCTATCTCGTAAAGAACGACAGCCCGAACGACAGGAAGATCTGGTTACTCTCCCGGAAACTCGGCTCGTCTTCGAAGCGATGGGCGAACCCCGCCTCGAGGCGCGTCCCGAGCCGGCTTGTCGACGGCAGCTTGAGGCCGAACGCCGCGCCGAGCACGGGCTGGGTGCCCGAGTCGTCGTCGTCGTTGGCATCGTCGTCGCTGTCCGAGCTGAAGCCGCGGACCCCGACGAACGGACGCAGGTACGGTTGCGAGCGGGTGCGGTCCGTCGCGAAGTGGAAGAGCAGCCCGAGGCCGAGGTCATACTGGGTGAAGCTTGTAGTCCGATCGCCGACAACGGGGACGTCGACCTCGGCCCGCGTGTACTGGAGGGCGAAGAACGGCTCGAGCGAGACGGCGTCGGAGACGAAGAACCCGACGCGGAGGCGTCCGACCGGGATGGTAAGGGAGGTAACCGACGCGCCGTCGGCATCATCGTAGGCGAGCGCGGCGTCCAGGCCGATCTCGATGGGGCGGGCCTGCGCGTGCGCCCCGAGCGGGGCGGCAAGCCCAACAGCCAGTGCGAGCGCCATCGAACGTGCGAGCTGCATTGGATCTCCTGTGGTAGACGGTGGCATGATCGCAAGACCGCTGCCGCAACGGCCTACACCTTGCTCCTGGGCTCGACCGACCCTGGTCGCGCGTCTTGCCGGTGGCCTAACGTGCCAGCACGAATAATATTGGTCGCGACGTTCACTTCGTGTCGCACGGTCTTCCTCATTCAGGAGTCTCCATGCTCGGTACCACTGTCCGTGTGCTCGCCGTCGCCGGCACGCTCGTTCTGTCGGCATCGCCGGCCTTTGCCCAGGCGAGAGGAACGATGAACGAGTCGGGCCGCCCGCTGCGGCTCGGCGGAATGCTCGGCGCGACACTGCCGATCGGCGATTTCGGCGATGTCGCCGAGACGGGCTTCCACATCGGCGCGCTCGGAGAGTTTGCGCAAGCGACGTGGCCCTTCGCGCTCCGTGGTGAGATCACGTACCACCGCCTCGGCGCCAAGGATGTCGATGGGGACGCGAGCGTGCTCTCGTTCATTCCGAATATCGTGTTCCCGTTTGGCGATCCCGCGGCGACGGCGCGCCCGTACATCATTGGCGGTCTCGGTCTGCATCGCGTCAGCGTCGAAATCGAGGTCCCTGGGTTCGGTGACGCGGAAGACTCGGAAACGAAATTCGGGTTCAACGTCGGGGGCGGGTTCAACTTCAACCTCGCCGGCTTCGACACGTTCATCGAAGCACGCTGGCACTCCGTGTTCACCTCGGGAGAGAGCACGAACTTCATTCCGCTTTCGTTCGGCTTCAAGTTCTGATCCGATGCGTTCGCCCTGCTCGCGCGTGCTTGCGCGAACACGGCGAACACGCGGTATCGATTGGACGACAATCGATTCACGCACCGCAGACGGCCAGCGCCCACAGCGCTGGCCGTTCACGTGTCCGTGATTGGTGATCTGTCGCACACGACCACTCGCGTCATGGGCGAAGCGCGCTCACGGCGGGCGCCGCGGCACGGGGGATGCTTTGGTGCTCTCCGATGGCATCTCCGGCTTACGAACTCGGGCGCTGTCCAGTGTGCAACGGGGCCGATTCGGCCGAGGTTGCGGGCGCCGACGATGTCCGCGACGAGATGGAAGCGCTGTGGGCCTTCCACACCCGACGCCTGCGCTCCGATACCCCAGCCGATCGGCTGACCGATCGCGTCGCGTTCTCGCAGGCACCAGCGCTGCGACTGGTACAGTGCGCGCGCTGCGAGACGGTCTTCCGCAATCCGCGCGAGCGCGCGTTCGAGGTGACGGACGCATACGCGGGCGAGACGCCGTCGCTCGAGACGCTTCAGGCGCTGCACGACACGCAGATGGCGTCGTACGCGGCGCAGGCCGAGCGACTCACCGAAACGTTCGGGCGGCACGGCCGCGGGCTCGAGGTCGGAAGTTATGCCGCCGGCTTTCTCGCCGCCGCG
>DASURJ010000644.1:0-10986 GCA_036280115.1 Gemmatimonadaceae bacterium | reverse complement strand
TAGCGCTGAAGCTGCTCGGCGGTCATCTCGTCGGTGCTCTGCCGGGGCTCGGTCTCCGGAATCACCGAGTCACTGTCGCTGTCCTCCTCGACCGCACCGGCGAAGAGCGCCTCGTCGGCGTAGATGGGCGCTGGGAACCGGAGCGCGACCGCGATGCTGTCGGACGGACGCGCGTCGATCTGCACCAGCAGGTCCCCGCGCATGATGTGAAGCTCCGCGAAGTACGTGCTCTTCTGCACTTTCGTGATCTGCACGCGGCGCAGCTGCCCGCCGAGCCCGACGATCAGGTTCTTGCAGAGATCGTGCGTCATCGGGCGCTCGCGTTTGATGCTGTTGATGTGCATGGCGATCGACTCGGCCTCAGGCTGGCCGATCCAGATCGGGAGCAGGCGCGATCCCCCCTTCTCCTGGAGGATCACGACGTACGAGTTCGTCGAGCTGTCGAGCCCGAGGCGGGCCACCGTCACTTCCACCATCACACGATCCTGAGTCTGGTCCAACGTCCCTCTGGTACGGAAACATGGTCGGGCGACCGGCGAGGAGGAAGCCACGCCACCGGCGACGAAAACGCCCCGGAGCGTCGTGCGGTCCGGGGCGATCGTCGTCCATGCCGAGCGGCCTTGGGCGCGGGGGCGCCCGTCAACGCACGGCCTTCTTCAATGCGGCCGCACGATCCGTCCGCTCCCAGCTGAAGAGTGTCGCCGACGTCCGGCCGTTCTTGATGTTCTGGGGCGTTCGCCCGAAATGCCCGTACGCCGACGTCGCCGAGTAGATGGGCTTGCGGAGATCCAGCGCCGTCGTGATTCCGCGCGGCGTGAGATCGAACGTGTCCTGTACCGCTCGCATGATGTCGGCCTCTGGCACCTCGCTCGTGCCGAACGTATCGACCATCACGGACACCGGCTCTGCTACCCCGATCGCGTACGCGAGCTGCACCTCACAACGACGCGCGAGCCCCGCAGCGACGATGTTCTTCGCGACCCAGCGGGCCGCATAGCACGCCGATCGATCGACCTTCGACGGGTCCTTCCCGCTGAACGCGCCGCCCCCGTGGCGCCCCATCCCCCCGTACGTGTCGACGATGATCTTCCGCCCGGTCAGCCCCGCATCGCCCTGTGGCCCGCCAACGACGAATCGCCCGGTGGGATTGATGTGGTACTTGACCTTCTTGCCGAGCAGTTCCTTCGGGATCGACGGCTCGATGACTTCTTCGATCACGGCTCGTTTGATCTTCGCGTTCGACACCTTGTGGTCGTGCTGTGTCGAAACGACGACCGTGTCGACCGCGACCGGATGCCCGTCCTCGTACACGACGGTGACCTGCGCCTTGCCGTCCGGACGCAGCCAGCCCGCGCCGTTTCGGCGCCGCTCGGCGAGCCCCCGCGTGAGTCGGTGCGCGAGCATGATCGGCATGGGCATGAACTCGTCGGTCTCGTCGGTCGCGTAGCCGAACATCATACCCTGATCGCCGGCGCCGCCCGTATCGACGCCCTGCGCGATGTCCGGCGACTGCTTGTCGATCGTGCTGATGACCGCGCAGGTCTTGGAGTCGAACCCGTACGTCGCGTCGGTATACCCGATGCGTTCGACCGTGTCGCGGACGAGCCTCGGAATGTCGACGTACGTCTTGGTCGTGATCTCGCCTGCCACGCACACGAGCCCGGTCGTCACGAGCGTCTCGCACGCGACGCGGGCCGAAGGGTCATCGGCGATGATGGCGTCGAGCACGGCATCGGAGATCGCGTCGGCGATCTTGTCCGGATGCCCCTCGGTCACGGATTCAGAGGTAAAGAGGTGACGATCGTACACGCGACAGCTCTCGGTTGAGAATGTGAAAAGCGCGCCGACTCGAGCGCCGGCGCGTTGGTGAACGATACCCGTTTCGCTAGCTGACGAGCAACCCGTCGCCGAGGAACGACGCGTCTCCGAATGCTGCCCGGAGGCGGCCGACAAGCTGACGCTCGGCGTCCGCCGCGTTGTCCGACGTCAGCGCCGCCTGCGCGGCCTCGGACGCGAGCTCGATACTGATCCCGCGGACGATGTGCTTGACGAGTGGTACCGCGCGCGGCGCGACGCTCAACTGGCGTAGCCCAAGGCCGACGAGCGCGAAGACCATGACCGGCTGGGACGCCATCTCACCGCAGACCGCGACCTCCAGTCCCGCGCCGCGTCCGATATCGACGGTCCGCTTGATGAGCCGGAGCACCGCCGGGTGCAGCGGCGTGAAGCGCGACGCGAGGTTCACGTTACCTCGATCCACGGCGAGGGTGTACTGCACCAGGTCGTTCGTGCCAATGCTGAAGAACGCGACCTCGCGCGCGAGCGTCTCGGCGCTCATTGCCGCAGCCGGCGTCTCGATCATCACTCCGAGCGGGAGGTCGCCGCGGAACGGCACGCCGCGCGCGGCCAGCTCCTGCGCCGCGGTGTCGAGGAGGTGCCGCGCCTGCCGCACCTCGTCGATCGTGACGACGAGCGGCAGCATGATCCGCACGTCGCCGTGGAGGCCGGCGCGCAGCAGTGCGCGCAGCTGCACCTTGAACAGCTCCGCCTCGTCGAGGCACATCCGGATCGCGCGCCACCCGAGAAACGGGTTCGGCTCGTGCGGAAAGCCGCCCAACGGAAGCTTGTCCCCGCCGATGTCGAACGTTCGGATCACGACGGGTTTTCCGTCGAACGCCTCGACCACGCGGCGGTACGCGCGGTACTGCTCTTCCTCGTCAGGCATCGCGGTGCGTCCCACGACGAGGAACTCGGTGCGCAGCAATCCCACGCCTTCGGCTCCGCTCGTCGCCGCGACCGGGGCGTCCTCCGGCAGATCGACGTTCGCGCGGAGGGTGATGCGCACGCCGTCGGTCGTGATCGGCTCGGCCGTCGCGCGGAGCCGCAGTTCTGCTTCGTCGCGTGCTTCGCGCTCCGCGCGATGCAGGAAGACGCCGACTTCGGCGTCGGTCGGGTTGACGACGAGCGTGCCGGTGGACCCGTCCAGCACGGCGTGCTCGCCGCCGGTGAGACGAATCGTCGCGTCGCGGAGGCCCACGACGGCAGGGAGCCCGAGCGAGCGCGCGAGAATGGCCACGTGCGACGTCCGCGTGCCGGCATCCGTCGCGATGCCGGCGATCGTCTCGCGGTCGAGCTGGACCGTGAGGCTCGGCGTGAGGTCGTGCGTGACGAGGATCGCCTTCGCCCCCTTGGGGACATCCACCGGATCGTGATCGGGGAGGCCGAGCAGGATCGACAGCATGCGAATGTGGACGTCGGTCAGATCGCCGACGCGCTCGCGCATCATCGGCGAGGCGTGATGCGCGAACCGCTGCCTCCACTCGATGAGGACGACGTCGAATGCCTTTTCCGCGGCGAGGTTCTGGCGAATGTAGGACTCGATCTGCTGCGCGAGATCCTCGTCTTCGAGAATGGAGATCTGGACGTCGAAGATGGCGGCTTCTTCGGGGCCGGCATGCGCGGCCGCACGATCGCGAACGTTCGCGAGCCGTTCCTTGGCGCGACCGAGCGCCGCGCGGAAGCGGTCGATTTCACCGGGGATCGCGTCGTCCGCGATGATGCGTGTCGCGACGTCGGGCACCTCCCAGAGCAGGAGGTGGACGGGGCCGACGACAATGCCGGGCGAAGCGGGAATGCCGATGAGGGTGCGATCCACGAAGTACCCGGTTCAGGATTCGCCGAACTTGCTCTCGATCAACTTCGCGATCGCGGACACGGCGTCGTGTTCGTCGGCGCCGTCCGCGCGCAGCAGTAACTCGGACCCGTATTCAGCGGCGAGCATCATGACGCCCATGATGCTCTTGCCGTTCACCTCGAGATCGTCGCGCACGATGGTGATGTCGCTCCGGAACTTCGCCGCGGCCTTCACGATTTCGGCCGCGGGGCGGGCATGGAGGCCGTTCTTGTTGACGACCTGGACGGAACGTTCGACCATCAGCGAGCCACCGAGTAGAGGACGAACAACGCGAGCACGCCCACGGCGACCTTCCACCCCTCGACGCGGCCATGCAAGCGAGCGAGCACCAGTCCGCCAAGCGCGACGGCGGCGAGCACGATTCCGAACAGCGCGCGTCCCGGGCCGATGACCTGATCGAGCGCCAGCGGGAGCGCGACCCCGCCGACGAACGCGGACACCTGCGCAATGTGCGGCGGGCTCTTTCGAAGGATCGGTTCTCCGAGCGCCGACGCGACCTTCATCCCGTGATCGAGCCCGGCGCTCAGCCCCCAGGCGCGGAGCGCGAGATGGCCCGCGTTGTAAAGACCGAGGAAGGTCAAGAGCACACCGGCCGTGCCGACGCCGAACCCGAACGCCGCGAGCCCGGCGATGGAACATGCGGGCAACCATCCCGCCCAGACCAGCCGATCGCCGACACTTCCGAGCGGGCCACACAGCGCGGTGCGAAATCGCTCGATCTTGGCGGGAGACTCACCGTCCAACTCCGCGCGGGCGAGCGCCCCCACCGCGACGGCAGCCATGTACGGGTGCGCGTTGAAATACTGGCTCTGGCGCGCGAGCGCAGCACGGTAGGCAGGGCCTCCCTCCCCGCCCGGAAGCAGCCGAAGCGCAGGCTCGACACAGAATCCGATACCGTTGCCGAGGAGCGTCTCATAGTTCCACGACCCCTGAATGGCGAGCAGTCGAGTGAACATCGCGACGCGCGTCCTGAACGGAATCTCGGGACCGGTGTGCATGGCTGCGGCTCACCGCGTAGCGAGGAGTGCGAGCCCGACGCCGAGGCCGCCGAGCAGCAGCCAGCGGGCGCCGGGTGCGGCGTGCACGACCTTCCACACCGCGCCAGCCGCGACACTCGCGGCGAGCCCCACGACCACGGCGCGTGAAACGCGTGTGTCCGTGTCCCACTGTCCGAGCGCAAAGTTGTACGCCGGGACGGCGATGGCGAGCAGTGCTACCGTGAGCAGTCCGCCGCGCACGAGATCGGCGGTCAGCCCGAACACCTGCAGCCCTTCGACGACACGCTTCGATCCACTGGCGACGTCCTCGTGACGCGCTCGCGCGAATCTCGCGTTCAGCTTCCGGACCTGTACCATCGACCATCCGCCGATCCACGCGGCGAGGAGCGAGACGAGGACAGCGACCGTGAGTGCGCCGGGGCTGGAGTCGGGATACATCGCGAACAGGCCGCCGCCGACGACCGCCGCCGATCCCCACTCCGGATACCGCGACGCGCCGAACGGCAGTGTCTCGAGCGCGAACATCTCGAGCGTCGCGCCGATCAGCAGCCCGCGACCCGGCTCTCCGAGGAGCGTCGCTGCCGCGGTCGCGGCGACGATCGGACGCGAGACCATGGCCTGCGGGAAGCTCACCACGTCGAGGCCGAGGATGGCGCCTAACAACGCGAGTGGCAGGAGCTGGACGAAGTCCGTCATCGGTTGCCGTCCCCCGAGAGCACTTCATTCAGCGCGAGGGGGCGTGCGGCCGGAACGTCCTGCGCGCTCACCTCGACGCCGCGCGCGGCCAGCGCCCGCAACGCCTTTTCCTCTTCGGGGGCCAGGAAGATGTAGCGCAGGCGCTGCGTGCGTCCTGCCCGGTGGTGAATGCCACCGAGGTTGACGCGCGAGATGGTGCCGGTGCGGTCCACGAGCCGCGCCATCGTCTCGATGTCGCCTGTGAGGAGCGCACCACGCCGCTCGTCGCGTTGATACTCGGCGAGCTTGACGGCGGCGCTGTCGACCGTGTCGAAATGCACTTCCATTTCCGGCGGGACTCCCATGCGGTAGAGCTCTTGCTCCCACTCGCTCGACGCCACCTCGTCGTCGACGAGGACGATGAAGGTGAGGTCGAGCGGCTGTCCCCATCCCACAACGACCTGCCCGTGGATGAGGCGGTCGTCGATGCGAAAGAGCTCAATGGCCACCCGGCACGCCTCCCGTGGCCACGAGCGCGGCGCGTCCCTTGTCGGCGGCGTGCTGGGCCGCCTCGATGGCAGGGACATCGCCGTGGAAAACGAAATCGAGGAGCGTGGCGAGATTGGTCCCGGTAACGATCACCGTCGAGGGACGTTCGCGCTGCAGCCGCCGCGCCGCCATCGTGCAGCTCCCCGCGGGCAGGTCAGTGAAGATGACGGCGAGCCCGAGCCCCTCGACCTGCTGCCGCATCGCTCGCTCCACGTCTGCGGCGCTCATGTCGCGGTTGGAGAGAGTCACGAAAATCTCGCCGCGGCCGGTGATCTGCCCGACGGCGGAGACCAGCCCGGTGGCGAAGTCGCCGTGGCCGGCGACGAGGGCGCGCGGCGGGAACTCGGAATCACTCATCATCTTCGACCAGGTACTGCTTGACGTCAGCGGCCTCGCGCATCCGGCCGATCAGGCGCTCGTTGAACGCCTCGGCCGGATTGACGCCGCTGTAGCGGAGCAGATGGTTCATCGCGATCACTTCGGCGATCACCGTGATGTTCTTCCCCGGGTTCAGGAACACCTTGATCTTCGGGAGCTCGACGCCGAGGATCGTCGTGGTCTCGGTGTCGAGCCCGGTGCGATCGACGACCGCGTCCTGGTCCCACTCCTCGAGGTGGACCACGACCTCCATGCGCTTCTGCTGCCGGACCGCGCGAATGCCGAAGATCGCTGGGATGTCGATGAGACCGACGCCCCGGATCTCCATGAAATGACGCTGGAGCTCGTGACCGCGCCCGATCAGGACGTCGTTGCCACGACGCGTCATGATCACCAGATCATCCGCGACCAGCCGGTGACCACGCTCGACGAGGTCCAGCACACATTCCGACTTGCCGATCCCGCTCTTGCCGGTGAAGAAGAGTCCCACACCGAACACGTCCGCGAGCGAGCCGTGGAGCGTGGTCGTCGGCGCGAACAGGTCGTCGAGAATGGGCTTGATCCGACGATAAAACTCGCCGGTCTTGAGCGGGGTTCGGAAGATGGGCACGCCGTTCTCGGCGGCGATCGCCTCGAACCCGGACGGGAGCTCCTGCCCCTTGGTGACGAACACGCACGGCAGGTCGAACGCGAAGAACTTGCGAAGGATGCGGTCGCGCTCGTCGCCCCCGAGAGAGCAGAGGTACGAGATCTCCGTTTCCCCGAACGCCTGCAGTCGGTGTGCGGGGAACCGATCGACGTAGCCGGCGAGCGCGAGGCCCGGCCCTGACACGTCGGCACTCGTCACCGGGCGATCGAGCCCGCCGACACCTACCTGTTCCAGCGGGAACCCACGCTTGAGGCGCGCGACGAGTGCGCCGACGGTCAGAGGTCGATTCACGCGCGAGCGAGTTTCCTGCCGCGGGCCTTGGGAGTGCGCTTGAGCTGGCGGGCCTGCGCCTCGAGCCGCTCGATCGCGTAGCTCAGCGCAGGCCCGAAGAATCGGGCAGTGCCTTCGGCGACCATTGGCCGCCGGCGAGGCGCATGGAGGACGATTTCGACGCGTCGGGTCGGCCCGTCTTCCTCGAAGCGGATGACGGCGTCGACGGCACGGACGAGCTTCTGGCCGAGACGCGTGACCGCAATGCGGGCGCGTTCACGCAAGCGGTCGGGTACCTTGGCGTGGTGTGACTGAAAAACTATCTCCACCGAACTCCTCCTGCGAATGCTGGCCCAAGGCTGCTCATGATACGGCGGCCAGGTGCGACTCGGTCTCGAGGGCGGCGCGTTCCCAGGTGAACGACTCCGCGAAGCGGCGCGCGTTGGCACCGAGCGTCCGGACCAGCGGAGGCGAGCCGGCGATGCGCCGGAGAGCCGCAGCCATCGCGGCCGTGTCGCCATGTGGCACAAGGAAGCCCGTCTCACCATCGCGTACCGATTCCCTGATCCCCGGCGAGTTCGAGGCGACGACCGGCGTTCCGCAGGCTGCCGCCTCGAGATTGGTGATGCCCCACCCTTCCTTCGGCGACGCGAACGCGAGGGCCCACGAGCGCCGGAGAAGGGAGACCTTGTCTTCCTCACTGATACGCCCAAGAAACCTTGCCCGACGGCCGAGGTCAAGCGAGGCGGCGAGGCGCTCGAGGGCCGGCCGGTAGTCACCCGCGCCCGCGATCTCGAGCGTCGCATCGGGCAGGTCCGCCTCGGCAAACGCACGAATGACGATGTCGATGCCCTTGTACCGCTTGAGGCGCCCGAGGTACGAGAACACGGGATTCGGCGACCGACGTTCGGCGTTGGGTGTGTAATGCTGCGTGTCGATGCCCGGATAGATCACCCGGATGAGGTTGCGCCGGATCCCGCGGGCGACGAGGTCATCCGCGGTGCTCTCGCTTATCGCGTGGAATGGGACGCCGCGGTACACGCGCGCGATCGGGCGTTCCGAGAGCCACACGACGCCGGCGAGCGGCGCGGCGAGCTCCTGGAAGGCAGTGCCGCCGAACAGGTGGGGGACGAGCGCGACGACGCGTCGCGCCCCCCACCGGGGCGTGTACAGCGGCATCTTGTTGATGTCCTCGACGAGGACGTCGTGCGCGGTCTTGGCGGATAGCCGCTTGTACGCGCGGCGGGCGACTGCGGGCCAGGTCAGGCGCGTGCCGACGCGTATGACGTCGATGCCGTCGAGGGTGGCGCGGGGGGCGCAGCCCGGCCATCCGCCGCAAAGGAGCGTCACCTCGTGGCCACGCGCGGCGAGCCGGCCGAAGATCTCGTGGAGATGGATCTCGGCCCCGCCGGCCTGGGGATTTTCGCGGTCCTGCCAGTTGACGAGAAGGATGTTCACGAGCCCACAAGACTCAAACCACGCTGGTCGCTGTTAGCTGGACCTGGTTGACGCGAAAAGCGTCCAACTGCGCTGCAGGGTAACACCCTCGGGAAGCCGATGCGTCCAGAGGCAGTTCACCCTGCAGCAACCAGTGCCAGCTAACAGCGACCAGCGTAGTTCTCGTTTCACAGCCGGCCCATTCGGCGAGCCAACGCATCGAGAACCCCATTCACGAAGCGTGCGCTCTGCGCACTCCCGTATCGCTCGGCCAGGCGAATCGCTTCCTGGAGCACCACCCGCGGTGGCGTCTCGCCAGCCGCGAGCTCGGCCGCGGCCAGGCGGAGCACCGAACGCTCGATGGCGCCGAGGCGTTCCATGCGCCAGTTCTCGGTGACGTTCGCGAGCAGGCGGTCGAGCTCCGCGCGACGCGTCGCGATCTCGCGGATGAGCACCGTTGCCGCTGCACGCTCTTCGGCGCCAACCGCGAGGTCGTCCCACACCCGGCCGGCGACGCGCTCGAGGTCGCGTTCGCCGCGCATGTCCCATGCGTAGAGTGCCTGGAGTGCCCGCGAACGCGCGCGAGTCTCAGTCCTCCGGCGCGCCATCCACCTGGTCGAAGAGGTCCGCCATCTCGAGGGCCGCGATCGCCGCGTCCCAGCCCTTGTTTCCATGCTCGCCGCCGGCCCGCGCCTCGGCCTGCGCCATTGTGTCACAGGTCAGGAGTCCGAAGCCGAGTGGCACGTCGTACTCGACGCTCGCGCTCGCGAGGCCGCGCGATGCCTCGCCGGCCACGAAATCGAAGTGCGGGGTATCGCCGCGAACGACGGCACCCAACGCGACGATGGCGTCGTATCGCTCCGTTGCGGCGGCGCGTCGCGTGGCCAAGGGCAGCTCCCACGCCCCGGGGACCCAGAGGACATCGATGTCGTCGAACGCGACGCCGTGCCTGACGAGCGCATCGAGCGCACCGTCCACGAGGCGCTGCGTCACGCCCTCGTTGAACCGGCTGACGACGACCGCGAACCGCCGGCCCTGCCCGCGCGGGGTACCGGAGAACTCAGGCATCGCGGGCAGGTCGCATACCAGGATGGCCGATCACAGCGCGCGGAGGTGTCCGAGTTTCTGCACCTTGGTCGCGAGGTACCCTGCGTTCTCCTCGGTCGTCGGCGCCTCGATGCGTACGCGGTCGGCAACGCGGAGACCGTAACCCTCGAGGCCGACGAGCTTCTTCGGGTTGTTCGTGAGCACGCGAATGGATTTCAGCCCGAGGTCGAGGAGGATCTGGGCACCAATGCCGTAGTTCCGGAGGTCCGGCTTGAAGCCTAACGCCTCGTTCGCCTCGACGGTGTCGTGGCCGCTGTCCTGGAGCTCGTACGCCTTCAGCTTGTTGAGCAGGCCGATGCCGCGCCCTTCCTGGTCGAGATACACGACGACCCCGCGGCCCTCGTGGGCGATCATCTCCATGGCAGTGTGCAATTGCCACCCGCAGTCACACCGCATGGAGTGGAAGACGTCGCCCGTCAGGCACTTCGAGTGCATGCGCACGAGGACTTCTTCCCCGTCACCGATGTCGCCGTACACGAGCGCGACATGCTCGCGCGTGTCCACATCGTTGCGATAGCCGACGATCCGCCAGTCCTTCCCCGCCACCTCGGTGGGCAGGCGCGCCTCGGCGACGCGATGGACGAGACGCTCGTTCTCGAGGCGATACGCGACGAGTTGCGCGACGGTGATGAACGTGAGCCCGTGCTGCGACGCGAAGCGCGACAGGTCGTCGCGCTTCATGGTGCTGCCGTCCTCGTTCAGGATCTCGCAGATCACGCCCGCGGGATAGAGCCCCGCGAGCCGCGCGAGGTCCACGGCGGCCTCCGTGTGCCCAACGCGCTGGAGCACACCCCCGTCGCGCGCGCGGAGGGGATGCACGTGCCCGGGCCGGCGGAGGTCGCTCCGCACGGTGGCCGGGTCGACCGCGACCTTGATCGTCGTCGCGCGGTCGGCCGCGCTGATGCCGGTGGTCACCCCGAACCGCGGCGCGGCGTCGATGCTCACCGTGAACGCGGTCCGGAACGCATCGGTGTTCTCATCACCCTGCGGCGACAGGCCGAGCTGATCGACACGCTCACCGGTGAGCGCGAGGCAGATCATCCCTTTCGCCTTGAGCATGAAGTTGATGAGCGCGGGCGTGATGAGCTGCGCCGCGCAGATGAGGTCACCCTCGTTCTCGCGGTCCTCGTCGTCGGCGACGACGATGAACTTGCCGGCGCGGATGTCCGCGATCGCCTGCTCGATGGTTCCGAAGCCCATGGGACTGGTCCTGTCGTTAGGTCGCCGAA
>DASURJ010000643.1:0-5081 GCA_036280115.1 Gemmatimonadaceae bacterium | reverse complement strand
GCTCGGGATCAACAAGCTGGGGTACCAGTCGAGTGGACCTTCCGCGCTGACGCGTTCGGATAGCTCGCTCTTCTCGGTACCCCTACCAGAGAATGACACCGTGACGTTCTCGTTCACGGTGCCCTCGACGGTCGGCGTGGGCACGACGTTCACGATCGAGCCGTTCGCGGAGAATCGTGACGCGCTCCGCGGTGTGGGCGAGGTCATCACCGTCCGCGTCGCTGCCCCCGGGCAGGACACGCAGACGCCGCTCGTCTACCAGACGATCCCGGCCCGCCTCGAGCTGGGCGACTCGCTCGACTTCACCGCGCGCGATCCGGACGGGCTGGTCAAGGCGATCGGGTTCGTGGTGAAGGACTCGACCGGCGCGCAGGTTCACTCGCAGGAGATGCCGGTCACGGCAGCGCAGCAGGTCGTCCGCCGGCTCGAGTGGGACCTCCCGCTCCACCTGCGCGGTCGCGGACTCTTCGTGATCGGGTACGCGGTCGACCAGGCGAACCACCAGGGATACGCCGTGCCGAACGGCGCGACGATCCCGGTGGCCAGCGATGGTCTGGCCAAGCGCGACCCCGCCGTCTACGCGTTCGGCCACACCACGGCGTTGCCCGCCGGCAGCGTGGGCGCCGACATCGCGGTGGACACCACCCGCGGGCGTGTCTACGTCTCGAACATCAACAAGAACCAGCTCGAGGCCTTCAACTACGGATCCACCCTCTCGCAGCTCGCGCCCGTGTCCGTCGGCGCCATGCCGTGGGGCATGACCATCGACAACAGCGGCTCGTTCCTGCTCGTCGCGAACTCGGGCGGCACGAACATCAGTCGCGTCGATCTCGGCACGCGGACGGAAACCGGGCGGATCAAGACGGCCAACGCCTACCTCTACGACGTCGCCTACAACAAGGACGAGACGAGCGGTGGGTTCAAGTACGGCGTATCGCCCCCGATCGACTACTCCGACCGGCCGCAGTACATCGCGCAGTCCGCGAGCGGGGCGCTCTACTACTCGACGCGCCCGACGACCGCGGCGACGCCGGGCACGCTGCGTCGGATCGACAACTTCCTCGATCCGCGCGCCGAGCCGCGCCAGATCTGGCAGTACGGCGCGGTGGCCCGCGGGCGGTGGGTGATCCTCAATGCCGACGCGGTCGACGTAATCGCGGGGCAGAACGGTGTGCCTGACACGATCGTCGTCTGCGACCACGCCGTGGGTGCCGATCCGACCACGTCCCAGTGCGTGAAGGACGGCGAGATCCCGGTGGCCGTCGCCGCGTTGCGGGCCATGGGCGCCAACGTGGCGGAAGTGAAGGACCTGAGCGTCGGCTCGCTGGCTCTCCCCGACACGAACTTCGTGGCCGTGGGCGGGGACCGCCGTCGCGTCGCGTTCGGCGAGGCGAACACCGGCGGTGCGGCAGGCCGCGTCATGCTCGTCTTCGACCCCAGCGGTACACCGGCCGGTGGCGAACAGTACTCGGCGCCCATCGACGTGGTCGACCTCACGAACAACGCGTCCGACAGGGTGTTCGGCATCTCGATCAACAACAACAGCACCAACATCGCCGTGCACGGCGTCGAGACGTTCTTCGCCGATTCGTCGCTCCGTCTGCAAGGCAAGTTCGCGACGTTCAACACGGGGGCGGGCGTAGCCTTCCACCCCGAGAACGTGGACGAGGAGACCGCCGACCTCTCGGCGCGAGTGGCGTTCGTCGCGTCGGGTGACGCCTCGATCCAGATCGTCGATTCGTACAGCTACCGGCTGCGCGGCCGCATTCCGATCCGCGCGAACCTGTACGGGCCGCTGCGCGCCGTGCCCCCGACGCCCGCGGAGCGAGCCAGCACCCCGACTCTCGTGGTCAAGCTGTTTGGGTTGACGCCGGAGGGATTGGTTATGATTGATGTGCACGCGAGCGACATTCAGTAGCGAGCACTCGCTCGACCGATCCGTACTGACTCGCGAGCCCGACCCAGTGTCGGGCTCGCGTATTTGGGGTGAACGCACGGCATGCTTCGTTTCACGACCGCGGGAGAATCACACGGACCAGCGCTCGTCAGCATCCTCGAGGGGATGCCTGCCGGCCTACCGCTCCTCGCGGAGCACGTGGATGCGGAGCTGGCGCGGCGCCAGCAGGGGTACGGTCGCGGGCGACGCATGCAGATCGAGCGGGACGCCGTCGAGTTTCTGTCGGGGGTGCGTGCCGGTCAGACGATCGGGTCCCCGATCGCCATGCTGATCGCGAACCGCGACTGGAAGAACTGGCAGGACGTGATGGACCCGGCGCCTCGGGAGGGGGACCCCGATCCGCGCCGGCGCGCCGTGACACGTGTGCGCCCCGGACACGCGGACCTGACGGGAATCCTCAAGTACGACCGCGACGACGCGCGCGACATCCTCGAGCGGGCGTCGGCCCGCGAGACGACGGCGCGTGTGGCCGCGGGTGCGGTCTGCAAGCGGCTGCTGGCCGAGCTCGATGTGGAGATCGGCAGCCACCTCGTGCACCTGGGAGGAATCGATGCCGAGGCGCCGGCCGTGCTGCCTAACGATCTCAACGCCGTGGCGGACGCGTCGCCACTGCGGACGCTCGATCGCGAGGCGGAGCAGGCAATGATCGCGCGCATCGACACCATCAAGCGCGAGGGCAATACGCTCGGGGGCGTCTGCGAGGTCGTCTGCCGCGGGCTCCCCGTCGGGCTCGGGTCGCACGTGTCGTGGGACCGGAAGCTCGACGGCCGGATTGCCGGCGCGCTCATGTCGATTCCGGCGGTGAAGGGCGTCGAGATCGGCATCGGCTTCGAAGCCGCCCGGCGGCTCGGGTCCGAGGTTCACGACGAGATCGAGCCCGCGCCCGGGCGTACCCTGGCCGGGAACGTGCGCCGGACGACGAACCGCGCCGGCGGGCTCGAAGGAGGCATCACGACGGGCGAGCCGCTCGTCGTTCGGGTCGCGATGAAGCCCATCAGCACCCTGATGCGTCCATTGTCGACGGTCGACGTCGCGACAGGCACTCCCGCGGCGGCCACGGCGGAGCGAAGCGACGTCACCGCCGTCCCAGCCATGGGAGTCATCGCGGAGGCAATGACGGCCTTCGTGCTCGCGCAGGCGGCGCTGGAGAAGTTCGGCGGCGATTCCCTCGGGGAAACGAGGCGAAACTATGACAGCTACCTTTCGCACGTCGCAGATCGTCTCGGACGTTGACGTCCGGAAGCCGCACCTGATCCTGGTCGGACTGCCGGGAGCGGGGAAGACGGCGGCCGGTGAGGCGCTCGCCCAGCGCCTCACGCGTTCGTTCCTGGACTTCGACCGGGAGATCGAGCGCCGCGAGAGCGCGTCGATCGCGGAGATCTTCGCCCTCCGCGGGGAGCACTACTTCCGGGAGCGCGAGCTGGAGGTGACGCTGGAGCTCCGGCAGTGCGGCAACATGGTCGTGGCGCCGGGCGGAGGCTGGATCACGAACAAGGGGGTGGTGGACATTCTTCGGCCCCCGGCGCGGTTGATCTACCTCAAGGTGCGCCCGGAGACGGCGCTGGCCCGGTTGGGCGCCACGAGGGCCGCTCGGCCGCTGTTATCGCGTCCGGACCCGCTTGGCGAGCTCAAGCGTTTGCTCGCCGAACGCGAGAAGCTCTACATGCAGGCGGATCACGTCGTAAGCGCGGAAGTAGTTGACGTGAAACGACTTGTCGATAAACTCGTCGAGCTTGCCTCTACTATAAAGGCCGGATAGGTTTGGCCATGGATGATCGATTGGCAGACCTCCTGTCGATGCTGCGTGAGCGGTTCGCCGCCGACGCGGACGTCGAGGAGGTCGAGGCGTTTTTGTCGTACGAAGGGTACGATCGGCGACAGATTGGTGAGATTCTGTCGCTCCTGTTCTCCGAAATTCCCATTCGGTCGACCGGCACGCAGTCGGTCGTGCATAACCATATGACTTTTCGCGTGATGGGCCCGCACGAGCGCGGTCGGTTCGCCCCGGAAGCCTGGGGGCACCTGCTGACGCTGAGCGGCTCCGGGGCGCTGACCTCCGCGGAGCTCGAGCACTTCATCGAGCGAGCGCTGTTGCAGATCGACGGGCGCATCGCGCTCGATGACCTGCGGGCACTCATGGAAGGTGCGGGGTACGACTCCTCCGGGCCGCCGCCCGACCACGCGACGGTTCACTGATACATGGCGAGAAAGAAGGAACAGCCGGACAAACCAGCCGAGGACCTCGAGCAGCCTGTTGTCCGCCGCGTCGCGGGACGGGGTAGCGCCGCTCGCCCGCCCGCAAAGAAGGCGACGCGTCGGGCAGCCGCGAAAAAGAAGGCGTCCGCCGCGGGGCGGGCCCGCCGACCCACGCGCGTGCCCGCCGAGGACGAAGGTCCGCCGCCGCCGGCGGGAAGCACGTCGCTCGTGATCGTCGAGTCGCCCGCCAAGGCCAAGACCATCGGCAAGTACCTCGGGCGCGGCTATCGCGTGAAGGCCACCGTCGGGCACGTCCGTGACCTGCCGGAGAAGAAGCTCGGGATCGACATCGAGAAGGGGTTCGAGCCCGAGTACGTCACGATCTCCGGCAAGGAAAAGACGCTCGCGGAGCTCAAGAGCGCGGCCAGCGATTCCAAGGAAGTCTTCCTCGCGACGGACCCTGATCGCGAGGGCGAGGCCATCGCGTGGCATGTGGCCGAGCAGATCAGGCGGCGCGGCGGGGCGCCCGTGCGTCGCGTGCTCTTTCACGAGATCACGAAGGACGCCGTGCAGCGCGCCCTCGCGAGCGCCGGCACGATCGACGAGCGGAAGGTCGAGGCACAGCAGGCGCGCCGGGTGCTCGATCGGCTCGTCGGCTACAAGGCGAGCCCCATCCTGTGGAAGACCGTCAAGAAGGGGATCTCCGCCGGGCGCGTGCAGACCGTCGCGCTCCGGTTGATCGTCGAGCGCGAGCGTGAGATCCGGGCGTTCAAGCCTGTCGAGTACTGGACCATCGAGGCGCAACTCGAGAAGAACGAGCAGCGCTTCACGGCAAAGCTCCATCACCTCGACGGCAAGAAGCCTGAGATCGGAAAGGAGGCGGACGCGCGGGAGATCGTCGCGCAGGTGGAGCGGGTGGCCGCGGCGG
>DASURJ010000642.1:0-8259 GCA_036280115.1 Gemmatimonadaceae bacterium | reverse complement strand
GGGCGCGCGTGTCCGCAATCGCCACCGAGGCCGAGTTCACACCCCGCGTGGCGCTGACCGAGAAGGAACGCGCGGACCTGTTGTTCGGCGTGAAGCTCGACATTCTCGATACCACCGGCACGTTCAAGGCCGGTCTGCCAGCGACGGTCACGATCGACACGTCGGCCACGAGGCCCGTGGACCCGTGACTGCGTCGTCAGCCTCTGCGCCGCTCGTGCGCCCGAAGTACCACGACCCGGCGGTGCGCGCCGAGCAGCTGCGCAAGACGTTCGGGTCGCTCGTGGCGGTCGAGCGCCTGGATCTCACGATCGCGCGCGGCGAGGTGTTCGGGCTCCTGGGGCCTAACGGCTCCGGCAAGACGACCACCATTCGCATGTTGTGCGGGCTCATGCAGCCGACGTCGGGACGCGCGGAGGTCGCGGGGCTGGACGTCACCGCCGACCCCGAGGGCGTCCGCCGTCGCATCGGGTACATGTCGCAGAAGTTCGGCCTGTACGACGACCTGACGATTTTCGAGAACCTCCGGTTCTACGCGTCGGTGTACGGGCTGCGTGGCACGGCTCGCGCCGCGCGCATCGCGGCGCAGCTTCGCGATCTCGGGCTCGAGGAGCGCCGCAACCAGCTCGCCGGAACGTTGAGTGGCGGATGGAAGCAGCGGCTCGCGCTCGCGTGTGCGACATCCCACGAGCCCGAGGTGCTCTTCCTCGATGAGCCAACGGCCGGCGTCGATCCCGCGTCGCGACGGCTGTTCTGGGACTGGATCTACGCGCTCGCGCGCGGCGGGACGACGATTCTCGTCACGACGCACTACATGGACGAGGCAGCGCGCTGCACGCGTCTCGCGTTCCTCTCCCGCGGGCATCTCATTGCGATCGGGTCGCAGGACGAGATCACACGGCAGTTCGGCCAGGAAACGATCGAGGACGTATTCATCGATCTGCAGCGGCGAGATGAGGGGGCGCAGACCGAGGGGACGCTGGGTTCCAGCGATGGGCCGCCCGCGGCGGGCCTGACGAGGGCCGGCGAATGACGCGGCCGTCACTCCTGCAACGCGTCTCGGCGCTCACACTCTGGCCGATGCTCTGGAAGGAGTTCGTCCAGATGCGTCGCGATCGGTTCACGCTCGGCATGATGGTCGGGCTGCCGGCCATTCAGCTGCTCTTGTTCGGGTTCGCCATCCGCACCGAAGTCCGACACCTGCCGACCGTGGTGCTGGACGAGTCGCGCACGGCCGAGAGTCGCGCGCTCGTCGACGCGATCCGGAACACCGGCAACTTCGATATCGTGGGTACGGCCCGCGGTCGCGATGAGGTCAGGCGCAGGGTCGAGCGTGGCGACGCGAGGGCAGCGGTCATCATCCCGCCCGACTACGAGGCGAACATCAAGCGTCGGCGGACGGCGCAGGCGCAGGTCATTGTCGACGCAGCCGATCCGCTCGCGTCGTCGGCGGCGATCGCCGGCGCGACGCTCGCCGGGCAGGCGCGATCGGCGGAGCTCGTCCCGTCGTCGCGCCGCCCACAACCGATCGACGTGCGCGTGCGTCCCTGGTACAACCCGGCGCTCGAGAGCTCGATCTACATCGTCCCGGGCGTGATCGGGCTCCTGCTCACGCTGACCCTGCTCATGATCACCAGCATGGCGCTCGTACGCGAGCGGGAGCGCGGGACGCTCGAGCAGCTCATCGTCACCCCCATCTCGAAGACCGGGCTGATGGTGGGGAAGGTGCTTCCGTTCGCCGTCGTTGGCTACGTGCAGGTGACAGTGATCCTCATCCTCGGCCGCTTCGTGTTCGACGTGCCGATCCGGGGCAGCATCACGTTGCTATATCTGATCACCGCGCCGTTCATCATCGCGAGCCTCGCCCTCGGACTGCTCGTCTCGACGGTCGTGCGCACCCAGGTGCAGGCCATGCAGCTGTCGTTCGTGTTCATCCTGCCCACGGTGCTGCTGTCGGGGTTCATGTTTCCGCGCGAGGCGATGCCGGAAGTGGCGCAGTGGCTCGGTGCGATCATCCCCGTCACGTACTACCTGCAGGTCCTGCGTGGCATCCTGCTCAAGGGGGTCGGGATGGATGCCCTGTGGCCTGACACGCTCGTGCTCGCTGCATTCGCGGTGGTGCTCCTCGCCATCAGCGTTCGCCGGTTCCAGAAGCACATCGAGTGATCGGCACACGTCGTGATTAACTTTACGTCTTCCTCAACATGGAGACGCGAGAATGCCGACACGGAAAGCCAGTGCGGTATGGGAAGGCGGGTTTCGCGGTGGGTCAGGCACGTTCACAGGCGAGAGCGGCACGATCAGCGGCAGGTACACGGCCGGCTCACGCTTCGAGGAGGATCCCGGAACCAACCCCGAAGAGCTGCTCGCGGCAGCGCACGCCGCGTGTTTCAGCATGGCGCTGAGCGTGCAGCTCGATAAGAACGGGACGCCGCCGACGCGCATCGAGACGAACGCCGCGTGTACGGTGGAGCGGGTGGGGGAAGGCTTCGGCATCACGACCATGAAGCTCACTACGCGCGCGACCGTGCCGAACATCGACAACGCGAAGTTCCAGGAGCTCGCGAAGGCGGCCGCGCAGGGGTGTCCGGTGTCACAGGTGTTGAAGATCCCGAACGTCCAGCTCGACGCGGCGCTGGTCTAACGGAGCTGGTTATACAGCCACACGTAGCCCACTCGCACGCTCACTCGTCGCACGACCCGCGCGCCGGTGCCGCGCACCTCGAGGCTGAGGCGCCCGCGCGGGGCAATGCGCATGAGCGCGCCAACCTGAGCGTGCACGTCGAACACATTTGTGTTGTAGATCGCTCCAATGTGGTTGTTCTGGATCGTCGTCCCCACGGCGTCCACGCCGACGCCGACCCCCACGTACGGTGTGACGCGGCGCGCGACGGGTCCCAGCACGTTGACGTCCGCGAGCGCCGAGAAGACGTAGCCCTTGCCTCGTTGCTGAACACCGAGCGAGTCCGGCCGGTCGATGGTCGTGGCCAGGTAGTCGAGACCGATCGAGAAGCGCACACGTCTCGACCCGATCCAGCCGAGGTCGAGCGTCCCGCCGAATTGCGGGCCTAACGACGCGTGCGGAAAGATCCCCGCGCCCGAGTATACGCCGAACGCGCTCGAGGCGCCGAGGCCGAGCCGAGGGTCCGCATCCGGCGATTGCGCGATGACCGATCGCGGCGCGAACAGGCTGACGGCAGCGACGAGGAGCGACGCGCGGGCAGCGCGGTCGGTCGCGCGACGACGGCGACTCTCGAGGAGCAAACGATGCAGCAGGATCGAAGGACCGGGGCCGAGGTAGGAATGCGGTGCAGGGTAAATACAACGCGCCCGCAGCGCTGACAACCGCCGGACCCCCTCGCGCTACCAGCCGTAGAGCATCGCGTACGTTGCCCGGTTGCGCAGCAGGATGCGCACGTAGTCCCTCGTCTCGTCGTACGGTATGCGCTCGATGAAGAGCTCCGGGTCCGACGCGCCAGCCTTCCGGCGCCAGCGACGCACCGGTGACCCGCCGGCGTTATACGCCGCGAGCGCGTACTCGATGTGCGGATACTGATCCAGCATCGCGTCGAGATGCATCGTGCCCAGCCGGATATTCACGTCGGGCTGGAAGAGGAGCACGCGCTCGAACGGGCTCACGCGAGCTTGCCGCGCGAGCGCGGTCCCGACATTCGGCAGGACCTGCATGAGGCCGAGGGCTCCGGCGCGAGAGACGGCTCGCGGAGTGAACCTCGACTCCTGGTGAATCAACGCCGCGACGAGCGCCGGGTCGACACCACGCCTCCTGGACTCGGCCCGAATCACATCGTCGAAGGCGACGGGGTAGAGCAGCCGGAAGAGCCGAGTGTCCCGCGGTGCCGACGCAGTGAGCGCCCGCTGTGCCAACGTGATCGCACGCGACGTTTCGCCGCGTCGACGAAGGGCCTCCGCGGCGCGGAGCAGGGAATCGGGTGAGCGCCCTGCACCGGTCACCACCGCGTCGTACTCGAACGCCTCCTCCGTGCCCATCCCCAGCACATCGAGGAGCTCCGAGCGCGCGATCGCGTCGCGGAGCTCACCGGTAATGGTCGCGGTGTCGGTCGTTGCCTGCGGCCTCCACGGCGTGGCGTCGAGCCGTTGGGCGCTCTTCATCGCGTAGTACGACAACGGGTCCGCTGACATCACCGCGCGCCAGTGCTCCTGGGCGCGCGTGCGGTTGCCGCCTCGCGCCCGGGCGCGTCCGGCCCAGTAGCGCGCGGCGGTGACTTCAGTGCTTCGCGGGTAGCGCTCCACGAGCGTCTCGAGCTCGCGGGCCGCCGCACTGAAATTCCCGGACGCGTAGGCGATGACCGCCCCGCGGAAGAGCGCGAGGGGCGCGAGGTCGCTGGTCGGATAGCGGCGCGCGACGTCGGCGAAGGCGCTGCGGGCAGCCGCATCGCGACCGTCATCCGTGGCGAGATCGGCGAGAAGAAACAGCGCCCGGGCTGCCGCCGCCGTGTCGCGCGGGAAGGCGGTCGTCACGCGTCGGAGCAGAGTGCGTGCGGTCGCTCCCTGACCCGCGCGCAGGAGCGACCGCGCGCGCTGGTACGCCGCCTCACCGCCATTCGCCGCGGACGCCGGTACTCTTGCGAGCTCGCGGGCTGCCGCGGCGTCGCGGCCGAGGCGCGAAAGCACCAGGCCGTAGTCGTATCGATCGCGCGCGTCGAGCCGCGCGCCGCTGCGCGCATAGCCGGCGGCCGCACGCTGCTGCAACCCTGCGGATCTGGCCGCCCGTGCGACGATGAGCTCCTCGCCCGGTGCGATCGGCCCGAGGACCGAATCCATCAGCGCCACCGCGACGCGCGTCTCGCCGGCCGATGGCCTGGACTGGAGCAGCTCTACCACCTCCTTCCTTATCACGGCGCGAGTCGTCTGGTCGGGATTCGACATGAGGCGGAGCCGCATCGCCTCTGCTCGCTGCCCCATCGCGGCGTACGCCTGAGCTGCACCCGCGAAGTCGCCCCAGCGCTCTCGAGCCTGTGCTTCGGTGGGATCGACACGCTCGCGCGCGACGGGCGTCCGGACGCGTGAATATGCTCGCTTTCGCTGGGCCGCGTCCCGGCTGGTGCCAGCCGCGCGCAGCTGAAGCCAGTCAGCGACTGACGGTAGCAGCGCTGCCGCCCGGAGGTACGTCGCGGTAGCACTGTCGCCGAGTGCCAGTCGGTCGAGTGCTCTCGCGAGCAGGACGACGCGAATGCCGCGATCTCGCTCCGTGCCTGCGGAGCGAATGGATGTCTCGGCGTGCGCTCGTGCGAGCGAATCGGCGCCGCGCGCGAGTGCCGCTCGCGCCAGCAGCTCGCGGCCTCGACCGTCGAACAGCGAATCCACCCACGGCGCCGCCGAAAGCTCTCGATCGACCCGGCTCCAGCCGCCCCAGGCGGCTGCCGCGGTTGCGGCGAGGAGAACGGCCTCGGCGGTTCGCGGAGTCGAGTCGCGAAACGCTGAATCGAGCAGCTCGGTGGCGCGCCAGGGACGACCCGCAGCGAGCGCGGCTGCCGCGGACCGGACGATCGGGTCAGGGCTCGACACGAAGGGACCCGGGTGCGAGTCTCCCTGAGCTGGTATGTCTTCCGGGCGGCCGCATGCAACCGCGAATGCCACCGTGAGGAGGCGAACGAGTGGTGCCGTCTTCATTGCGAATGACGTCGGTCAGCTTTCATACCACCAGCGAATTCAATGCGTCGCAGCGGGCACGAAGGTGGTCCCGTTGGGGTAGTACTACACGAGAAGTTCGACGAAAACATCTGCCCCGAGGTGACGAATCCGTCGCTCGATGTGTCGAAGCAAGAGACACGTCGATCTCGACAGCGTCGAGCCATCCAAGCATTAGGTTGTCATCATGGTTCGGTCCTCTCGCGCTCCGCTCATCGGTACGCTCGTAATCGTCTTCGCCATAGCGCTGGCGTGGGCGTTTGCGTCGCGCGGCTCCGGCCGTGTATCGATGTCGCGCGAGGTCGCGGAGCAGATGCGTTTCGGGGCCGACTATGCCGCGCGGGTCGAGCGGTTGCTCGGTGGCAACGGCGACTCGGTGACGGCGATCGACGCCGTCGCCGCAACTTACCTCGAGCGGCTGCGGCTCGGGCTCGGGAGCCCGTTCAGACTCGTCGACTACGTGCTCGCGGACCGCATGCTACCGGACTCCGTGCGGCGTCGCCTCTCGTACGCTCTCCTGTATCGCACGCTCCAGGGTGACTCGTATCAGCCACCTGTGAGCGCGCTGACGCTCGCGGGCCCGCAAGGCGAGGTGTCGCGTGCGGCGGCCGAGGGGCATGTCGCGCTCATCGAGCGGACCGTCGAGGGGGCGGATGAGCCACGCGCCGGCGAGCTCGCGGTTCGGGAGGCGTACCGCGTGGCCCTCGCGGCGGGAGATGTGGGCCGGCGGGCGCCGTGGCGTGCGACGCAGGCTGCCGCGCTCACGCGCGACCGCGTGCTGGCCCGCCGCGACGTCATCAAGCTGCTGGAAATGGCGGCTCACAGTCGTGTGGACCCGCTCGGGCTGATTCCTGTCTGGCGCCTGGAGCGGCGCTTTGCGGTGGAGCGCCCGCTCATGGAGCCGTTGGCGCCCGAGGTCGAGCGTGACGCCCTGCAGGCTGTGCCCTCGCTGGTGCGTGACCTCGATTCGCTGGCGACGCTCGCGACACGTCCGGCGCGTGCCGGTGAGCCCGCGGCCGATACCTCGCGTGAGGCATGGTCGCCTGTCTCGGAGTCCGCCGCACGGCGCCTCGCGTCGGTCGCGTCCACCCGCGCCGCGCCACCCCAGGCGCCGGTGACGGTCGCCGTCAGCAGCACGGTGCGCTCGGCGCGTGGGGCGTCGGGTGGCAATCCCGGTCTGCGCGACGCCCTGATGCGCTTCGCGCAGCGGTCGGTGAACGAGGAGACCCTCGCGGCCGAGTTCGCGATATTCGCCGCGCGTGACGTGTCGCGCTCGGCGACGCCGGCGATGGCGGTGCTGTGGTCGGCGGTGTCCATGCGCGCGTACGGGCAGGAGCGCGTCTGGTTCCCCGGTGATGGTGGCCCGACCGTACGGGAGCTCAAGGACCGGTTCGGCCTCGCGTCGGTGAGCTTCGACGCGGCGGTCCCGACGGCGTGGCGCCCCTATTACCTGCGCATGCTCGGTGTCACGCTGACGGACCTGCAGCGCGTGCTGCCGGCGTTCGGCGTCCGCGGGCTCGGGGTGCACTTCGGTGAGAGCCCCATGCGGGATGCGGCGCTCGCCATGCACGATCCAGCTACACGCACGGTGTTTCTGCCGATCGCGACGAGCGCGGGTGTCATCGCGCACGAGCTCGCGCACGACCTCGACTGGCAGGCGGCGCGCACCCGGTACGGGCTCCGCGGGACCTACAGCACGGACCGCGCGGTGCGGCAGTATCGGGACCGGCTTGCGGCGTCGATGCTGGAGCTCAGTGACGCTGGTCCGGGGGAGAGCTCGTTAGGTACCGACGGCGCGCGCCCCGTGCCGAGCGCCCGTCCGACCGAGGTGTTCGCGCGGAACGTCGACTGGTTCGTGAGCGCGGCACTGGCGCGCGAGGGCCGAATGAATGGTTATCTCTCGGCCGTGCAGGATGGGCTGCTCACAGGCTACGGCGCGGTGGCCGCGCCCGAGGTCTCTCGCGACGGTGCGCAGGCCATGATCCGCGCCCTCGACGAGATGACGGTCGTGGCGCCCGCGACGCGCTCGTGGTTCGTGGATGCCCACGGGAAGGGGCGCCCGATACCGATCGGCGAGCTCACGCGTCGTGTGCTCGAGGTTCCGCTGTCGGCGGGTGACCGGCGTGGTGCACGGCCCGTCCGCGCGTTGGGCACCCTGCTCGCGACGTCGGGTGAGATGAGCGCCCGGACGCTCGTCGCGATCGGGGCTGGGTGCCGCGACGGTGTCATCGATGAGCGGCTCGCAGACGAGCGCGCGCGCGTGGTCCTCGAGGCGGCCGATGCGCGCGCTCGCGGCCTGCTCGCGCGCCGAGCACGGTTCGCCGCGTCGGCGGAGCGGGCGCCGTGGCAGACACGGGCCCTGCTCGGAAACGCGTGGGAGCCCACCTATGCGGACGAGGCGCGCGTCGCGTTGCGTGATACGATTCTGCGCCGCGCGGTTGCCGCGGCGACGCCGCGGGGGGTTACGGCAATCGTTGCCGCCACGACGATTGGGTGTAGATAAAGCGCGAACGGCGAAGCGCGAACGGCGAAGCGCGAACGGCGAAGCGCGAACGGCGAAGCGCGAACGGCGAAGCGCGAACGGCGAAGCGC